>JAFPVA010000236.1 GCA_017413105.1 Butyrivibrio sp.
ATGCGACTGGAGGAACTAACGCACAAGACCTACCTGGAATGGTTTGGACAAGATAAGAAACGCGGGTTTGAAACACTCACATACGGACAGATGAATTTTGAGTCAGATATGGATATTACCAAAGACGATAAAGTAATAGTCATGAGATTTGACAATGGAACAAAAAGAATCATAGCCAATAAAATAAATGAAATATTTTACATCATAGGCCTAGACTTTGACTATTCAGCATATGACCATGGCAAATAAAGATATAGCACCCCCTCAATATGAGAGGTGCTATTTTTATACCCATTTTGCACCGGTGCAAACAATCACAAAATACCCCAAAATTGTCACATCAAATTTTACCCATCCACAATCTAAAATGGTACCCATAAGGAGGACAGAACAGCGACAGTTATCTATTTACTTTTACAAAAGAGCGACAGTGGTTCTTCATTCTTTTACAAATCTGCGACAGATTTCGCTTACTTGTACAATTCTGAGACAGTTATCCGCTGCGCTTTGACAATCATGCGACAGAAGACCTATTTACTTGTACATTTTACCGACAATTATTCACAGACACTGTTCTAAAAATTTTGGCTACATACAATTCTTTTCAAATCCAAAAATTATCACAGTTGCCACAGGTCAGGTTTGTTAACGAGAATGAAATTGTTCTTGATCTTCGCTATAAACAGGAGCTATATGACCTTTTCCATGAATCATCGACTATGCAGGGATTAAGAGAACGTATGGAGTCAGATGGCTTTACTTATGATCTTGTAGGCTCAGAATTCTACAGGAACCATTATAAAGTCATAAAAAATAGAAGGCGTCCCAAGGCCTGCAGAAATCATGCTCGAAAGAGCCCTTCTCCAAACATAAATACATCATCTCCAAAAGTCATCACTCAAAATGTTACTGGGAATCCTGATGTATGGAGAGATTATTTAAACAGTGGGAACTTCATCATGATCAATGGGACTCTGTGCTTCTCAAATGTTTTTGTTTCTAAGCTTTTCGAGGGATACCCAGAGATAACAATCGAGGAATACCTATTAAACAGTGGATTTGACCCCTCTGCTGTCGGATGGAAGCTGATACATAAAACTGTTACCGATTTCAAAAAATATCATTTGCTAAACTCCTCTCCATTACAATCAAGGGATCCAAACACTCTCATCATCACAGAAAATATACGTAATCTTCAGCTTAATCTACTTGTTGAAAAGGCAACCCAGGAAGGAATCACACTTACTAATGCCTTCTATCATCTTGCAGCTGTTTTTAGCCAGACACCTATAGACTACGTTCTGGATATATTTATGTTGGATCATACTTTCTTTACTTTAGAAGAAAAACTTTCCATAAAGAAAAAGCTGACGGAAACCCTTCCGTGTAACTGTCTAGTCAGCGACTACGGAAATACTTTATTTCACCGCCAGATTTTAAGAAACCGTATGGTGTTGCTTATGGATTATGCTGAAAAAGGCTTTGAACGCATACACGCTACTCTTCCAGGTATGACACGTCATCAGAAAAAAATCCTTTGCCAATGGATTTCAAAACTCCCACCAGACCCCGGACATATGTATAACAAAAGTTTTATTCTTTCAAAAATAGGCATGAACAGGACATCATACTACCTCTATATCAATGACAAGGATTTTGGTATGAGTGAAATAAGAAGACAGAAACAGGATGATAAGGATATAAAGGTACTCAAAAAGGTTATAGAGTACAAAGGTTTCAAAAAAGGATCACGCCAGATATATATGCTGCTTCCCAAGCTTACCGGTAAATCTTTTTCCATCTCTAAGATACGCCGTCTTATGAAAGAATACGGGCTTGAGTCCGGTATCAGAAAGCGTAGCAGATCCAGAAAAGCCGCAAGGGAGCGCGATGCAGAGTATACCAAGCCAAATCTGTTAAAGCGTATGTTCCGCCTGCACCATCCGAATGAAGTCCGCGTTACTGATGTGACTTATCTAGACTATGGCGATGATATGAGGGCTTATGGTTCTGCCCTGATGGATCCAGTAACATCCCGGCTTATTGCATTTGTAGTATCTGAGCACAATGACCTTGAGCTTGCACTGGAGACCATCCGCCAGTCTGACAATCATCCCTGTATCGATGGAGGTATTTTCCACTCTGATCAGGGCATCTTGTATAAGACTGAGGATTTTCAGAAGGAATTGCTAGACAGGGGATTTAATCAGTCAATGTCAAAGAAGGGCAACTGCTGGGATAACGCCACACAGGAATCCTTCTTCGGGCACTTTAAGGATGAGTGTGACTATTCTTCCTGCAAAAATCTGAACGAATTGAAAAAAATGGTTGCAGAATACGCCCATTACTATAACAATGAAAGAGGGATGTGGGAGAAAAAGCGCATGACTCCCATAGAGTACGAGGAGTATCTTCTCTCACTCAGTCCGGAGGAATTTGGGGAATACCTTAAGGCTGAGAAGAAAAAATATGATGGTATGAAAAAGAAAGCTGCAGAGCTTGCGAAACAGCACGCAAAGACTCTCGGCGTATAACGGGGGATTAAGACAATGCCAAAGAAGCCAGAAACCAAGATACCTGTAACAGATGCACCTGATGTAGAACTTCCACCAGAAGAACTTGTTCCGTTCCTGGATAATCCTTTTATGGCTGACTTCCATGGCAGCACCATTGTCTATTCCAAGGACTTCTATGTTGCCATGTATAAAAAGATCCATGATGACGGAATGACTTATGTACAGGCTTATAATGCCCTTGGATTTGATACTAAGATACTTGGTGAAAACAGGGCAAACTCTGCCGGTAAAAGAGTCATGAAGATGGCTGAGGAAAACAGGCTTTTCACTGTCGACCCTTCCAGCTATGATGGCTCTGTTCCAATGGAAGAAATGGGCAATCTTGCTCCTGAAGAAAAGATGGCATATCTCATAGCCCGTAATGCATATCTTGAGGAACTGGTCGAGGCTCAAAAAAAAATCCCATTCGAATTGGAGGACATGTTTACATCCTCGAACAAAGGAAAGTGAATGCTGATGTCTTCCAGCTTGCTGATAATGTAATACGCAGACAGAAACTTCGAGCCTATGGTCTTAGTGTTGAAGGCTGTCTTAAGATATTTGGCGTATCACGTTCCGGCTATTATTCCTGGAAACAGCGTATGCGTGATAAGGCAAAGAAAGATGAAGAAAACAGGAAAGAGCTGTCACAGATAATGGAAAGGTTCAGAGCCATTATAAAAAAGCTCGGCTTTATCCCGGGCAAAAGGACATTCAGAGATTTCATGTTCAGGGATTACAATTTCAAGATTAGTGTAAAGCGCTGTGCCAAGGTTATGAAGATGATGAACCTTATAGCCAATCGCCCTAAGAAGGACGCATACAAGGGGCAGGCCACTCACGATCACAGATGTGCCTCACCTGAGAATAAGGTACAGCAGAACTTCTACATAGGGCCAAGGAAAGTCATCCTGACTGATATCACCTATCTTTATTACGGTAAGTATCGTTCCACCATCTATCTCTGTGCCTTTAAGGATGCCTTTACAAAAGAGATACTTGGCGCTGCTGTCAGCACAAGTATGGCAACGGAACTGGTAAAGAAAGCCTATGACCGAATGATGGATAAGCATGGCAAAGAGATCAACAGGAATACTGACTGTTATATCCACAGTGACCAGGGCTCACAGTACCTTTCCACTTCTTTCAAGGAAATCCTTTCCGATGATAAATTCATACAGTCCGTTTCGAGGAGAGGTAATTCCCAGGACAATGCTCCAATGGAATCTTTCTTCGGGCAAATGAAATGCAGGATCCTTGACCTTGTGGCATTATGTCCCACTTCTGAGGTTGCCGCAAGACTCATAGAAGGATATCTTGACGATTACAACAACAAGATCTATCAGTACAGCCTTGCAGGACTTACTCCGGCTGAATACTATACCTATGTTACAACAGGCATATATCCATGTGACAGCTATTACGGAGTAAAGGCAGACGAACTACTCCCCATCGGAGAGCTTGTTAATGCCCGTCTTGAAGCTGCAAGAGAAAAGGCCGCAAAAGTCCGTGAACAGACTCGTGCTAAAAGAGAAGCTGCCGAACAGCTTGTCAGCACACCAACACTTATCATCTCAAGAGATAAAGCCAGGCTTAGCCGCGAGAAGAATAAATGGCAGAAGTCAAGGGATGCTGCAGACAAACAGATCAGTCATATCGATGGCATCATAGAAAAGACAAGGGAAGCTCTTAAGTTCATTGTCACATCGTCAAAGGAAGTGCTCGATGAACTGAAGTATCCGCAGAACTGGCAGAAATACAAGGAACTGGATTATATATTTGAAATGCGGCAACTCTACTGACAGATGAACACTGCTGTTTAATCTACTTCCGGGGCCAGCCCCGGCCCCCGAGGTTTATCGCTTTCGTTTTCCAGAGGGAGTGAAAGCTTATTTTTGATGCAAAAAGAGAGTGATGAATCCACCACTCCCTCTTATAAAACCCATGAGCCGCTCGGGTCGCTCCTCAGCGTTGCCCTATCCTGCATCATGGAAAAAGCACTTTTATCATAATCAAATCCCAATCATCTTTCAAGTGCAGAAATATGTATTATTGCGTCAATATATAGATTTTATTTCGAATTCAGCTGTCGCATTTCTGTACTTGACATTGGAACCAGTTTAGAATGACTTGAATTGTATACAATGATATACATAAAACGTGTATATTTATTTAGCAGATGCTTAATGCATTCATGAGCTGATCTTCAATATTCTTAGGCTCTTCCACTGTTTCATTGATATAATGCTCCGTCATAGCCCTATTTGAGTGTCCCAAAGTTTTCTGCAAATATGCTGTTTCTACACCGGCAGCCTTCAATGTTGATGCAACAGTGAAACGTAATTTGTGGCTGGACTTGTAAGGAACACCTGCATCATTACAGTATTTCCTAAGACGTTCATTAAAGGTATCATTGTTGATGG
>JAFPVA010000237.1 GCA_017413105.1 Butyrivibrio sp.
ATCGACAAAAATGCTATATCCTTTCAGTGCTTTACATGCTTCCATCAGTTCTTTGCTGTGACCGTTGTTGATATTGAGCGCGGTGACTGTAAGCTCAACTGATGGAGATTCAACTTTTTTTGCAAACATATCTGAGAGACGATAGGTGACCTTGTCCTCCATGGAAGTGATTCCGTTGTAAAATACGAAAAATCTCGGGGCCGGGATATTTACTATAGTGGGACCGTAGAGTTTTTCGTTGGGAATCAGGTCTTTTAGATTGGCCGCGAGATAATACAGGTCCCGAAGCGGGATGTTCGGACACGGAGTAGATTGATGTTCAAAGATGTTAAGCTCAAATTCGATGAGAAATGACAGGTCATTTTTCATTTTGAGGAAGGTTTCTCCGCTCAGTGTTGTAATTGTAAGGTCGTCTGGATTTGTATAGTGAGTGTTGTTCATGGCATTATACAGTTCCAGAAGGTGAATCTTATTATTGAACAGCATCCTGAAGACGGTGTCCTTGTACTTTTGATTTTCAATTGGCATTATGTTTTTCCTTTCAATTCTTTTTTCTACAATGCTTGCAAGCTGCGTAGGGAATAAGTGGCGGTATGCCGGATAAATGCTGGTTCATAGGAGATGAAACCACAGATATGTGGTCGGGACTTTTTTGAACCAATGCTTATGATAGCAGATAAATCTTAAGAAATAGCATCGAAATTTATTAAGAAATAATGTAGACACAAAAGTTTCACAGTTTAAGGTTTTGAACTTTGGAAATAGTTCCAGGAAAGAGAGGTTCTGAAGCATTTCCAAGATGTTTTCAGTTGTTACTGGCCAGATGTAAATGGCGTAAGCCATCTTAGCTTATATTTTATCGGTGCCAAGATTTGAAATAAGGAACACGGTTTATGCTGTTTGACACAGCGGTCTGCGGATGGTAAGATTAAGACAAATAAAAAGGGTGCCACCTTTGACGGTTAGCCCCAATACAATGAATTTAAGCAGTCATGACCGCCGTATATCTTTGCAAGGGATTAGGCGGTCATTTCTGCGTCTTGTTGATATCTTTGCCAATGGAGTACCCAACGGCAAAGCAAGTAAAGCATAAGCTAATTACTGCAGAAAAAGTGCCTGTCACGGTGCCCATTCTGTGAACAATTTTAAACAATACAACCAAATGCTATCGGCATGAGTAGTGTGATTGGTTGGATTTTTACGCTTTCGAAGAATTCGCATTAGTGTAGAAAAGAAGACCTGATTTGGAATATCTTTTGACAAAGGTGCACGGAAAAACAATCATTGCATGTGGATCATATGTTCGGTATAATTTTTTTGTGCCACCTGTTTTCGGTAGGCGGTTGGCTCTTTGCCAGGTGTAACCTGAGAACTCTCAAGCGTTTGGAGGGATGCGAATGGGAAATCTGAAAGAGAGCAAACTTGGTGATAGAAATTGCGATAACTCTTGTGAGTATTGTAGTTACGGTTATCAGCATCATCGTGACGATCATCAGTATTTGCAAGACTGACTCAAAAAAGTAAGCATCAAAAAAGACCGCTGAATCAGCTCGGCAAAAGCTGCGGTCTCTTTTGATTGTAGTTGTTAACTGAGCCATCCGTCTATCGGGTGGCACTCTTTACAAGAAGATAATAACATATTTTAGTGCTAAAGCAAATAAGAAATTGGGGGAGATACAATGAAAGTACAGTCGCTTTTTGATATTATTGGTTCTGATTTTTATACGGGAGTACCAGATTCACAGCTTAAGGCTCTGTGCAATTTTTTGATGGATAAATATGGAATAGATCCGCGCCATCACATTATTGCTGCGAATGAAGGCAACTGTACGGCACTTGCTGCCGGTTATCATCTGGCAACCAGAAAGGTTCCGGTAGTTTATATGCAGAATAGCGGAGAGAACATTGGTACCGTGTACTCCGAACTTTTTGTGAACATTTGTGTGCATGCATCGACTGATCAAAGTGTCTTGTTCTAAGCACATAAATGCTGAGTTTTAGATAATGTAGGTGGATTTGAAACGGATACAGGCGTTTGACAGAGTGGTCTGTGAATGGTAAGATTAAGACAAATAAAAAGGGTGTCACCTATGACGGTTAGCCCATATTGAAAATTACTGACAGCAAGAGCCGCTTTGTTTTCTCAGGACAGAGGCGGCTTTTACTGTGTCTTACGATTATCTTTACGTCCGATGGCATAGCCAAGACTAAAACATGCTACAGCTAAGCTGATAACAGCAATAAATCCTTCTAAAGTCATCATAGTTTCAGCCCTCCAAATTCATTTCTGCTCTGATGTAGATGTGTAAAGCCTTACTCACAGATTATATAACCGGAGGGTCACAGTCCCTCCGGTGGAGGGCTAACCGTCAACCATCTTGGTGACACCCTAGGGTTCGAGTTTTGCATAGGAGCAAAGAGATTGTAAAGGAAAATTGAAATAAAGACTCTTTTTGACATTACTACAATTATTCTGAATGGTATTAAAACTGTTCTTGAAGAGGTTAAGCCTGATGTGGTTATTGTTCATGGTGATACTTCTACCACTTTCGTTACAGCGCTGGCATGTTTTTATCTGCAGATTCCGGTTGGACATGTTTAGGCAGGGTTGCGGATATACTGGAGGGGAAGGAATATACGCCTTGGGAGCCGTGATTATTCAAAATTGGGTGATTGATTTATGACGAATACAGAACTATCTAAAAGCTATTGGCGTTATTATTTAATGCTTGAAAAGCGCCTATTAGAGATGGCGGATATAGGAAAAAATAAAAAAATAAACTAAAAAATAAAAAAAAAGATTACAATACATAATATGAGAAAAAGTCTCATATATTATTTACAAACCTCTAATCTGAAATTATACTATTCTTAGATTGGAGGTTTTATTATGTTAAGCCAATTTTCTGTAAAGAATTATAAGAGTATAAAGGAAGAAATGACTTTTGACATGCAAGCTACAGCTATAACTGAGCATGCTGATCGAGTGATAACGGCAAGTAATAATGAGAGTATATTGCCTGTTGCTGCAATATATGGCCCAAATGGCGGTGGAAAATCAAATGTATTACAAGCACTACATTCATTGGGGTTAAAAGTACTTAGACCTTTATATGCGACTGAGGCAGATGCACAAAGTAGGATCCATGTTAGAAATTATGAGATAATACCATTTGCATTTGATGAAGAAAGCAAGAATAGCCCAACCGAGTTTGAGGTCTTTTTCCTGACAGAAAAAGCAGAGTATCGGTACGTTATTCATGTACTTGGGGAAATGATAAAATACGAAAGTCTTTCTATGCGTAAAGTAGAAACAAATCGTACTTCTGAGATTTTCGAAAGAGAAGATGGAAAGATATCCATGGGAGATGGATTTGGCAGATTGAAAGTAAGTCAGGATATATCAGATTCACTACCGCTTTTGTCATATCTTGGCATTACTTATAGGAAGAACGAAGTAGTGGATGACTGTATAAGCTGGTTTGAGAAAGAAATCTGCTTCTTGAATTATGGAAGTCCTATGCAGGAGTTGAGACTCGCAATAGCTAATTCGGAAGATATAAAGGACTTGATTCTTGATATGATACGCGAGATGGACTTGGATATAGAGGATTTTAAAGTTGAGAAACGTGATAATGGAGATATTCAGGTATATACAAAGCACAACGTGGCTGGCAACGTTTATGAAATAAATCTTGCAGAAGAATCAAGTGGTACAAAAAAGATATTTGGGTTGTTACCGTTTATAGCAGATAGTTTAACAAAAGGGATTACGCTGGTTATAGATGAATTGGATGCTAAAATTCATCCTATATTACTAAAGCATATCATAATGCTATACAACAATTTTGAAATAAACAAGTATGGAGCGCAGCTTATCTTTACTTCACATGATTTATCGACTATGAATAGTGAAGTTTTCAGAAGAGATGAAATATGGTTCGTTGCAAAGGGAAATGAGCAGAATTCAAAGCTGTATTCTCTTGTTGAGTTTAAGAATCCGGATGGGACATCTGTTCGCAAAGATGCAAAATTTGATAAACAGTATCTTGAAGGAAAATATGGCGCGGATCCATATCTGAAGAAAATAATAGACTGGAGTGTTATTTAATGCCAAAGAAAGCAGGAATGGAAGCCTGGAAAAAGAAGAGACGGACAGAATATCTGGAACAGAAAGAATTTCGGTATTATATTTTCTGCGAAGGGCAGCAAACAGAACCACAGTATTTTAATGGATTTAAAAAGTATATTGAATCAAATCCTATTTATAAAGATATGGTGCTGATAGAGATTGAGCCATGTGGCGCGGAAACATTGCGCGTTATAGGTCAAGCTGAGGATTTTGTTCGGAAGAATGGAATAACAAAAGGTCAGATATGGTGCGTTTATGATAAAGACAGCTTTCCTGCAGAAAGATTCAATGGTGTTCTCGAAAGAGCGGAGATACTAAATACTCAGAATAAAGATGTTCAGTATCGCGTGGCCTGGAGTAATGAATGCATAGAATTTTGGTTTTTGTTGCATTTTTCTTTGGGATTAGTATTATCATGGAAATTCGTAGACGATTCATCACTTTGAAACTTATTAGAATAGCTCCATTTGTTTCTTGTAAGCATAGCGTGTATTCTTTCATATTTTAATGTGGATTAACAGTATAATCTCATTATGAACGAAATGAGTACTAATGCAATTTGGCACGAGGTCAAGTGCCAGTAAGTTTAAAACCTTGTTGACAAATGGATGCTTTATGAGATAAAATTCGTAAAAATGAATTATGTTTAATATACGAGGCAAGTGCTATGGGGATTCAAGAAAAGAAAAAAGAGAGAATAAACCGGTTCAAAAGTCAAGGAGTTTTTTCTGACAGATGATGATATAGAAAAGGAAGTGGATGGAATCTAAATTGACAGTACTGTACTCATGATGACAGTACTGTTTTTTAATGGACATTCAAATAAGACAGTTATAGACTTTGGATAGCCAACAGACTTTTATAAGACAGGGAAAAGAATTCAAATAGACATGGATGCACGACAAATAGACCAGAGACTTCCCTGGCAATCAAAAAAGCTATACCGTCAGAGGGTGAGGTGAACTCGCATTAGCGATAAGCCAGGCCCTTACTGCCACGATACAGCTGCTTTTATTATACAGCTGCTTGGTGATAAATAAAGATTAAGATATATAGTTATGATGGGCTCAAAACAGCTCATTCATTGAGAATACATAGCTCAGTTCCGGGTATCTCCTCCACGCAAGTGGCTGCCTTAGTTCTGACAGCACCTCTGCCGATAGCGTATGTATAAATGCCAGAGCTTCAGCAGCCCTTTTAAGGACATCCTGCATCTTACATATCTGGGCTGATGCTGTTTCTTCGGTGTTCTTCCACTTGCTGATAACGCTCCTTAGAAGACGCATGTCACGCTCGATTATCTTTTTCGGATCAATCAGTCTTTTCTCTTCACGGCGCTTCTTTAACGCAAGTCTTCTGGCTTCAGCCTCCTCATCCGCATAGCGGCGTCTGACTTTCTTGAGATCGCCTCCGGTCATCATAACTGATGCAGGTACCCCGAAATAGTTATCAAGAGGATAAACACCGGTTGTTGCATACTGATAAAACTCCTCAGGTGTAAGTCCGGCAAGGTCATATTGATAGTGCTCGGAATTATAGGCCATCAGATATCCGGAGACAAGTGTCCTTGCCGACTCATAATCCCTGCATAGTGCTACCATGTCCAGAATGGCAGTTTTCAGCCTGCCAAAGAAGCTTTCCATAGGTGAATTATCCTGTGAATTCCCTCTGGCGGATACAGACTGGATAAAGCCGTCATCCTTAAGCATCTGAGAAAAAGTTGTTGCCAGATACTGGCTTCCCTGGTCGTGATGTACATAGACCTCATCCGATCTCATCAGATCTGTGAGTTCTGATGCATGGTCATCCATCATTGCCTTATAAGCTTCCCTGACAAGTTCAACTGACATATATCTGCCTATGCTCCATCCAAGATTCTCCCTTGTATAGGCATCCCTGAACACGCACAGATAGAAAGGTGTTCTGTACTCGCCATAGTAAAGGTATGTTATATCAGAAAGGACAACCCTTCTGGGGCCTATGAAGAAGTCCTGGTTTACTGCATTGGCAGGAGCCGCGCACACATGATTATGCGACGCCTGATGCTTATAAGCATCCTTATGAGGCATCTGTGCCTGTATATTCATTTCCTTCATTAGCGCAGCTATCTTCTTGGTATTGACTGTGATCCCATACCTTCTGAACAATTCTACACGGAAGGTTCTCTTTCCTGGCACCACACCGTTTCTGGCGATGATCACCCTTCGCATTTTTTCCTTGATGGCATCACGCTCAGCTTTCTTCTCAGCCTGTTTGCCAAAGATATCGTCCCGGCGTCCTTTCCATGCATAATAGCCCGAATCAGACACACCGAACATCCGTAAGCATTCAGATGTATTATAGCCGCCAACTCTTGCTTTCTGCCTGTTTATGAAGGCGTCCACCATGGCAAATCTGTCAGCACAGATCTCCTTTTCCTCGATTATGTAAAGAACTCCTCCAATTCGGATCGGATTTTTTTTTGAGCCAAAAGCATTTCTTCAAGGTAATGGTTACGTGCTATGAGGTATGCTCGCTCTTCTTCAGGTGTCAGATCCCCCATCTGTTCTCTTGGCACTGAGCCATCATAGCTGGACTCATCTACTGTAAAGAGCTTGTTGTCCTTAGCCTTCTGCATGACACGCTTCCCCGCTGAATTAGCGCGGTCTTCGCCAAGGATATTTGTATCAAAACCAAGGGCATTATAGGCCTGAACATAGGTCATGCCTTCATCATGAATCTTCTTATACAGCGCGATGTCAAAATCTTTAGAATAAAAGAGTCTGTCTTCCTTGAATCCTGTGACAAACTCATTATCAAGGAACGGAATGATCTTGTCATCAGGCCTGTCGCTCCCGTCCTCATACTTGTACTTCTTTGAATGATCCACCAGTTTCATTATCTTTTCCCCCAATACTTTTCTCTGTAAACTCCCGGTATTCTTTTGCGGCTTTGTGGGCATTTTCTGCCGACTGTCTCTTCATCTCTTCATATCGATTTTCTTCGACAGCTAGATACTCAGAGAACTCCGCATCAGTCATGCCTTCAAGGTACTTTTCATACTCTGTAGGCGTCATTCTTCCCCTGTCCCACATACCTCTTTCATTATTATAGTAATAGCTGTATTCATCAATACATTTCTGTAATTCTTCCAGAGTTTCACATTTCTCATAGTGACACTCATCCTTGAAGTGTCCGAAGAAAGATTCCTGAACAGCATTGTCCCAGCAGTTTCCCCTCCGCGACATGGACTGCTGAAGCTTTCGTTCAACCACTGCAGCCTGAAAATCATCAGTCATGTATAAGAGCCCCTGATCGGAATGCAGTATCGCTCCGCTCTTAGCAGGATAAGAATCCATGGCCTCAAGTGTATCAAGCGCCAGTTGCAGGTCATTGTTCTCACTCACAATAAAGCACACCAGTCTGCCGGTCACAGGATCCACAGATGCTGAACCATATGCTCTAAGATCATCCCCGTAGTCAAGGTATGTTACGTCCGTAAGCCGTACTTCGTTGGGCCTGTGAAGCCTGAATCTCTGCATTAAGAGATTAGCCTTTCTGTTCCTCTCCATGAGTTCCTTCATGGCTTTTCTGTTCTTACTGGGGTGTCTTATTGTGGTCCGTATTCCATACTTGTTCATCAGTCTTCTAATCCGGTACATGCTGAAAGTCTGCCCTGCCACTCTTGGCATAAGCATATAGAATTCAGTTATTTGAAGACCAGCCTATAAGGACGGCATGGGATGAAGAAAAAGAGGAATGGTTCTTTTCAGTGGTGGATGTTGTGGGAGCATTAACGGAGAGTACAGACCCACAGACTTATTGGAGGGTTACTAAAAAACGTTTGAAGGATGAAGGAAATGAAAGCGTTACAAATTGTAACGCTTTGAAAATGAAAGCAGCAGATGGAAAGCGGAGGCTCACGGATGTGGCTGATACAGAGCAGCTTCTTAGGATAATCCAGTCGATTCCATCAAAAAAGGCGGAGCCATTTAAGATGTGGTTGGCAGCGGTTGGCAGAGAACGGATGGAAGAACTGTTAGATCCGGAGCTGATTGCCGAAAGATTGGTGGCTACGTATGAGAGAAAGGGATATACGAAGGAGTGGATTAATCAGCGCCTTATGGCTATAAGTGCCAGAAAGGAGCTTACAGATGAATGGAAGTCACATGGAATTGATAAAAGTTCAGAATTTGCCATGCTTACTGATGAACTGACAAAGGCCTGGTCTGGAATGACAACCAGGCAGTATAAAAACCATAAAGGACTCAAGAAAGAGAGTCTGCGTGATAATATGTCTACAACAGAGCTTGTATTGAATATGCTTGCGGAAACAGCGACAAAGGAGATAGCTCATTCTGAGAATCCAGAAGGATTTGAGGAGAATCGTAAGGTGGCAAGCAGAGGTGGAAGGATAGCAGGAAATGCAAGAAAGTCTATTGAGGAAGAAACTGGGAAGCCGATAATAACAAGTCAGAATGCAACACAGTTGAATCATGTCGTGACGCAGATGGTTGAGGCAAGTGCAAAGGCGGTGGAAGAAGATGACGATAAGTGACAGAATCTTTGAGAGGCTTAGACAGATAAATATGTCACAAAAGGTGTTTTCTGAAGAAACAGGTATATCCCAGAGCACAATCAGTGAATGGAAAAGCAAGAGGACAAATCCAACTTCTGAAAAGATTATGCTTATATGTAAGGCTTTGAGTGTTACTCCTGAGTGGCTTCTCTCAGGAATAGAGAACACTGGCGATAGGGGCAATAATGCAGATTGGTATGTAATCGATAAAGATACTGAAATGGGCAGCCTTATAAGTACTTATCATGAGATGGATGAAAGACAGAGAGAAAGACTGCGGGGATATATGGAGGCAATCATGGTATCGAAAGATGGTGAAAAAGGAAGGTAAGGCAAAGTAAGATGCATTTTCATACGATTTATGTTGCCTGTCACCGTGAAGATATTTGAACATTTTTAGCTAGTTGGAACAGATTAGGAGACTATCTACAGCTCTTTTACCAAGTTATTAGAAGAAATATATGCCTTGGGAGCCGTGAGTTCCAGGGAATGTTAGTTCGTAGTGCTCGGAATTATTTTGATTTTGGATTTATAGGAATGAAAATGTAGATGAAAAAGGTCTGCCGATTGATGGATTATCATTAAAGGCAGACCTTCAGTTTTAATGTAAGATATTATTTGTTATCGTTGTTGCGTTTCCACTCTTCGTATTCCTCAAAAAGCTTGGCGAGGTAATCAGGATCATCGATGGCTTTTAGTATATCAGCCTCACGACCTTGGGATTTGAGCCAGGAATAGAGATCGTTTGTGCTCTTTATTCCACCAGTGAGACCATTATTAAAGCCATTGTCAAAGCCGGTACTATAGCCATTATTATAGCTCTCATCCTGAATAACCTGCATATGTCGTTCATAAGAGTATTCATGTACGCCCACTTCGATGATCTCCTTTCTGTATTCGGTGAAGAATTCCCTGAGTATATTC
>JAFPVA010000238.1 GCA_017413105.1 Butyrivibrio sp.
GCTGACTTGAAATTTTAAATTCCAGTGAAACAGTAAATTCCACTGCGATTTAAAATTCCTTGATTTTTTGTAATTATTTTGAGCTCAATCTGAAGATAGATGGTATAATTGAGCCAACTTTCCATAAAATAACTGAAATGACTGTATGGCAAACAAGCCTCTGGACATTCCGTGTGCGAGACTGAATTCCACAGGCCACATTCAAAAAAATGTGAATTGTTTACTTCCAGTCTGACAGCAGATTTTTATGGGTTGTTAATGGTTAAAGCGTATCAGCTTAGGCGTCAGATTGACCTCATCGGGTGGAATCGGCCTAAGCTGAAGTGCTTTTAGGATATCTGGTCCGTAGTTCTCCAAAGCTACATCATATGGAGTACGGCCGCCAAGTATCTCACGTGGTGTTGAATTTATATGATCAACAATGGTTCTTAAGTCCCATTGTGTCAGGTATTCAAAGCTTGTCTTTTTTGGCAGTACCATCCTAAGCATTGTATGTACCTGCTCTATACCGCCTTTTTGGCCGCTTCTCATAGGATCGCAATAATAAATACTAGAGCGCACAGTTCCATCAAGTCCGGCTTCGAGAGAATCCGGATCACCAAACTCGACACCCCTATCTGTGAGTACGGTACTGAACAAAGTGAGAAAGTCATATATTCCTAATTGACGTTCGAGCTTGTCGAATATAAGCCTTACAGCACCTTTGGTACAACGGTTCATGATAAAGGCAAGAAACAGCTTTTCACGTGTCAGGAAGAATGTCAGGATGACTCTCTTTGATTCCTGAGATGAATGCACAGTATCCATTTCCGCGAAGTGATCGAGCTCCAATGCCTGAAAGTCACTGTACAGACGTCCTTCAAAAACAGAACGTTCCTTGATCTGAGTCTTGTGTACTTTACGTGGCTTAAACTTAACTTTTCGTTTAAGGTCGATGTTCCTGGCTGTGAGAATGCCATCTTCAAGATATGTGTAAAGCGTTCTCACAGACATATCCAGCTCTGGATGGTTGGTGATTATCTGATAAGGTGATTGCCCCTGGTAGATAAGAGGTGTAATTACCATATCTTTTTCATGAAGTTCATGCTTGGTTATGCTTATACCTTCTCTTGAAGACTTAAGGCATTCCTTGTACTTGCGATCAGCAAATATAGCATCGTATCTGTACTTGTGGGCTATATTGCATCTGGTTATGGCATTAGGACATCCGTTACATACATAAGGTGCCTTGGTCAGCCTGTTGCATCGCTCCCTCTCAAAATCAGGGCATGTCTGGTTGCATGTAGGGCAGGATGAACATTTGACACCGCATATGACAATCTTTCCACAGGCATTAGTCTTACTGCATCTATACCTATGGACACAGAAGTTCTTAGCGTTATAAAACGGACCTTTATGAAACCAATCATCAAGCCTGTGTAGCCTGATTTCTTTGGATATGGTTGTCGGATCCTTGCATAGAAACCTGGCGATGTCCTTGAAAGATGTCCCTTCATTAAGGGACTTTTCAATGTACTTACGGTCATCAAGTGTTAAATGCTTTTGGTTACCTGGTATATATTTGCTCATAGAGCCTCCTTCTACTGCTGTCAGAAGGAAAGCATAGAGCATAACATAAATGTATGAAGATTTAAACTCCATTTGTGCATTAGTAAAATCTACTCTAGGAAAAGAGAGTGGAATTTACTTTAATAATTTTCA
>JAFPVA010000239.1 GCA_017413105.1 Butyrivibrio sp.
CTGCTGATTCTCAAGGAGCTTTTCAAGTTTATCTTCATCAGTGATATACTGGATAAGAGCAACCGCATCCCTATCTTTTGCATCAGGGTTGATCATATTCATGAGTCCGCCATTGGAACTTGCAACAGAAGTAAGCTCCCCTTTACTCATGCCCTTTTCTTTCATATCGATAAACTGGTACATTATCCCACGCTCCTTAAAGAAACGCTCTGCTTTCTTTGTATCATTGCACTTCTTGGTGCCAAAGATCTGTATGTTCATGCTTTATTCCCACAATCTGCTTTCTCTGGTCCATCTATGCCCGACTCATAATGTACTCTGAATTCCATGTTGATCTCACGGATTTCTTTCTTACCATCAATATAGTCCTGGTACATTTCTACAAGCCCTGCCATGCATCCATCGCAAGAGCCATTGATGTTTCCAATTGACTCGGCTACTATCTGTTCCCGTTGCTCACGGGTTGTATCTTTTATCAGAATTGATTCCATTATTTCTTTACTCCATTCATTCCCATTGCCTTCAGCATCTCCATCGCCTTGGTATAGGACTCCCTCATCTTCTGAGGATCGTTTGTAGCAATGCCCTTGCTCTTAGCTTTTTCAAGCAGCGCTTCATCATCGCTGATAAAAAGCACTTCACCCTCACAACCAGAAATATAATCAGACGCATCAGGTATGCTGATATGCTCTATTTCAGCGTGGTGGCGTTCCTTAAGCATCGCAATCTGCTTTTCAAGTACAGCATCTTCTTTTTCACATAAACATAGAACAATCTTACTGGACAGTTAAAAGTTCTTAGTAACTTATAACAATATTTGCACATTGACAACTTGATAGAAATGCGGTACTTTGTAGTTACAAAATGTTAACAATTATGTTACTACAAATTCATAAATGAGTAGTTATAATAATGTATAATTACTCTAGGGGGTATTGCATGGCAATCGTTAAACAGACTAACAAAAATGGGGTTACCTATGTCTATGAATCCCACTCATACCGTGATCCAGAGACTAAACAACCTCGTGCAAAACGTAAACTCATCGGTCGCATTGACGATGCTACAGGAGAAATCATTCCTACTCGCAGCAAGAAAAATATAACTACAGATAAGGATGCTTCTGTAGACACAAAACAATCAGTAGACGATGCGTCTTACTCATCTCTCCTTGAAACACTTAAGGAAAGGGATGAAACCATCAAGTCCCTTCGGGGTGAAATAGCAACTCTTCGCAGAGAACGAAAAAAGCTTTCTGAAGAGCTGACCGCTATGGGAAACAGACTTCAAAAATAGTATCACACGCCATGCATCATGCATTAAATGTTGGGGTTAATTGAATCAGTATTGTTGTCATTCCGCGGATGTTTTCACAGGCTTGGAAGTTTCAAGTGGTTCACGGTTATTATCTCGTCGCTCCTGGTGAGAAGTGACCACCTTGGCGTTACATCGGCTATCAGGGATCTGAATCTCAGCAGCAAATGCTATGAGACCATGCTTAACTTCTTCAGGTCTTCGGCATACAGGATCTCTGATATCAGGCTGCAATGGTATAAGACCGTGATCAGCAAAGCACCTATTTACAGAGTATGTGAACGCGCAGTCATCACCGGCGATGGTGTCAAGCAGAGCAAAGAAGCAGTGCATATGCCCGGAGTCAAAAAGATGGCGCAGGAATCCGAAACATGTTCAAAGCCTGAGTTCATACATGGCCATATGTTTGGAGCCATTGGCATTGTTGTTTCAAATTCATTCAAGAGGTTCTGCCTTCCGCTCAAGGTAAATATACAGGAAGGATTGAAAACCATGGCCTCATGGGAAGAAGCCCGGGGCATCGTTGATATTTCCGATAAAAGCCATGTAGAGCAGATGATCGAATCCGGATTTGAGGTTGCAAGGATCATAGGAAAATCATTCTTCCTTCTTGACCGGTATTTCCTGACAAAAACTGCAATCCAGCTTCTTGATGTGCTGAACTCCGCAGAAGCTACTGATGAAAATCTGATTGAAATAATAACAAAGGCAAAGACCAACTGTGTGGCATACAGACGTCCTTATAACAGGAAAGGATCAAAGGGGCGTCCACGCAAGCGTGGAAGTTCAGTAAAGCTGATGTCACTTTTTAGTCAGAAGCGTTTATTCACGAAGACCACAATGATGATGTATGGGAAAGAAGAAATCGTTTCCTATTACTGCCATAATCTCCTGTGGGGACAGGGCGTTTACAGAGAACTGCGATTCGTACTGGTAGAGTATGGAAATAAGCAGTCCATACTTGTGAGCACCGACACATCACTTGATCCATTAACCATAATCCAACTCTACTGCCTCCGTTTTGGAATCGAGGAACTCTTCCGGGAGCTGAAACAGCAGGTAGGAGGTTTCTGTTATCACTTCTGGTCAAAGGAACAACCAAAACTCAATCACTTCGCAAAGAGTGGGTCCCCTGATCCACTCCTTGCAATCACCGATAGCAAAAGCAGAAAGAAGATTGTCCTGGCTGTCAGAGCAATCGAATCGTATGTCATGTGTTCTGCAATAGCAATGGGAATCCTCCAGCTCCTAGCGCTTGACGAATGCAATGCCGATGAACTTATCAAGGCCAGATATCTGAGAACATACTCCAATGTAATTCCGTCTGAAGCTACTGTGATGTACTACCTTCGGAGATATATTTTTTCACTTTTGAACTGCAGCAGCCATTCCTTCGTAACTCAATATATTCATGAGAAGCAAAGATGGCGAAAAATAGATCTGCAGGACAGTATTGGCGAAAAATTAGCATGAAACGCTGATATAACCGGCCAAATCTGTTACGATATGCCACCCGGATAACCGGAGGGTTTATCAAGGTACAGCAAAACTATCAAGTCGTCAAAAATTTTAAAAATTTAAACTTTTGACTGTCCAG
>JAFPVA010000240.1 GCA_017413105.1 Butyrivibrio sp.
CCCCTCGTTCCACCCAGCCCCCTCGTTCCACCCTACCCTCGTCCCGACCATTGGTTGTCGCATAAAAAGAGCCCTGCGCAAGCGCAGAGCTCATAGTTGTTTCAATAATATACAATTCTCATTTTTTGCTGTCGCGGTAGGAGCCGGGGGTAATGCCCTCGTACTTCTTGAAGGCACGGGTCAGGGCTTTGGCATCGAGATAGCCGGCACCAACAGCTGCATCATTAACGGATGCCCCGGACTCCAATAGTTCTTTTGCCTTATCAACACGAAGCTTTTGAATGTATTCAAGAAGTCCCGTTCCAACGACATTCTTGAAGGTTCTTGAAAGGTGGGACACTGTAAAGCCGTATTCATCGGCAATTCCTGAAACAGAGAAGCCCTGTTCAGTATAGTGCTCCTTGATGTAGACCTGTACGTCATCCATCCAGGCAGGAATTCCCTCTTTTTCCTGATTCTCCATGTAATCAATAATAGAGGTAAAGACAGACTTGCACACCTCTTTAAGCTCTTCCATGCTGGTGACGTTCATGAGTCTTTCTTCATAATTTAAGGACTCTATGAATTCCTTGTCAGCCTTCTCCATTCTGTTGGAGATCGACATAGTCAGTATCGCCGCAAGACCGTACATACGGTAGTTATTGAGGCGCAAAAACTTTCTGTTATGCGGAAACGCTCTGTTAAGATACGTATCAAGCATCTGATAGGCCTCTTTGAAGTTACCGGACTCGAGACAGTTGATCATCATCCTGACTGTTGATGCATAATCATCGAAATTAACCAGATCTTCACTGGTCTGATCGGATTTCATAACCCAGACGGTATCCAGCTCCCCGCCCTCACGCCAGAAAATCCTGTACTCCAGCTCTCCCTTAAGGGCAAGGTAGATATCCCGCACATTCCCAAAGCTTCTATATATATCACCAAGAAGAATATAAATTGGTTCTCCTAAAGTCTGATCGTAGAAAACCCGCATCTGATCAAGCTTTGCCTCAAAGGCTGCGACATCCAGCGCATCCGGGGATGCTTTCTCCGGAAGCGGGGCAAAAATAAGGTAATCATCACTATACTTGTAGACCCTGCTATAGGTGGTCTCTGTCAGCTCGTCAATGATATTTTTCAGGGTAAAAGACATTATGTCTTCATCGGCACTGTCAAAAGAAAGTGCTGCCTCCTGATTAATTAGTGAACCCTGATCAGCACTCTTTGGACGAACAATAATCATGGACCAGGCACTACCTTCTTCAATTCCGGTAAACTCAGCAAGCACCTTGATCACCGCATCTCCGGCGTTTATATCTCCATCAAACACCCTTCTTACGCGATTTTCATAGAGATACGGCTCAAGCCTTGTAACATTTCTCTGCATAAGAGAGTTCTCAGACATAATCTTGGAAACCTTATCGTTTACTCCTTTAAAGGTCTCCATGAATCCCGCATCATCTTTTGCCTGGATAACATCCAAAAGCTCCTGCATGGGCTTCCACAGGCGTGATGTGGATCTGAAGGAAAGAAACAGCGCAAGGGCTATGGCTCCTACAAGCTCAATACCAAGCACTATCCAGAAAATCCTGAGGGACTTGTAGAGGCTTGCCTTAGGCGCCCCCACATAGCAGTACCAGGGCAGTGTGGAAAGACCTGCTTTTACATAGTAGTAATCGTCCTTAAGGAACTTGTCATTATCGGAATTTGTGATATTTTCTGCGATATTGCTGCGTGCCTCGTCTGAGACATAGATTCTTCCGGCTCCATCTGACAGAACTGTCACTGTCCCATCGGGCTCTCCCACGTCGATCTCATTCATCATACATTCAAGCACGATGACTGCTTTTTTCTTGTAATGGTCATCATATACGTTCTGCATGACCCATACTCGGCCGTCTGCAAAAATTGACCCATTCGAAATGCCCTTAAAATCCACTCTTTCCATGAATTCCTCAGGTGTTAACCCCAAACTTTTGATATAGGAGTCAATTATCTGAGAATTCCACAATCTGCTGTAAGTGGAAAAAAGCGAATTGGTATCGAAATAGTAAATATATGCTTCTTTTATGGTATTACGGTGGATATTGTCTAAAATAAGTTCCCTGAGTTCCGAAAGCTCATGGATCATGGCTCCCATCTCTGCCTCACTAAGGGAAAGGGACTTGGTCAATGCCCTGTCAGAAGCTATGTAATCAGCGCTTCCAAGGAGCTGTGCAAACTCTTTATCCAGGTTGGCTGCTGTTATCTCAGCCCTCTGTCCTGCGATAGATGCAATATTTGCCTCAATGACCCTGTAATTATAAAAATTCCCCAGCATTGTGCCCAAAAGGATAATCCCGCAGATCACAATGTAGGAACTCATTATTGACTTAAAAAAATTGCCACCCAATAATTTGGTCTTCGACTTCATGAATTGGATCTCCAATGATTCATCATAATGAAACGATCAGGCCTTTTTTCCTGCAAAAGCATTCTAACATAAAGGTCTGAAATAAGAAAATAGAAAAATGACATTTATTGTTTATCCAATTATATTGTTCGCAACAATCCGCATGGTTAAGCGTTTTTTCCTGTATGCGACAGTTCTTTTCATCAATAATTGGCACCATAAATCAATTTTTGGGTGCCCCCTTTTGTCAAAAAAATTACCGCCTAAAAAAAACTAGCCCTTGAAGGAGGATTCATCAAAAAATATACTAAGCTCACCGGCCGACATTCGGCATCAATTTTATAAACGCTTTTTTAGGAGGGTAACAAAATGAAAAAGAGAGGTATAGCAATTCTGCTGTCAGTCATCATGACCACATCCGTTATAGCAGGATGTGGTTCACAGACTTCCGGAACAGGAGAAGCTTCTGTATCAACAACATCTTCTGATACTACTGCAGCAGTTGCAGAGGCGGGAGAGCTGACACTTCCATTAACAGACAAGACAGAAACCATTACAGTATGGATGACAAACGACACAACTGCAATGGCAAAAAATGGTGGTGACTACAACAACAATCCTTATTATAAGGAACTTGAGGCACGCACAAACGTACATATTGACTGGCAGGTTCCTGCCGCTCAGACAGAGTCAGAGCAGTTCAATCTTCTTTTCACATCAGGAGAGCTTCCGGATGTAATGTACTACAGCACAGGATCTGTATATTATAAAGATGGTCTTGATGCAGCGGTTGAAGATGGATACTTCCTTGATCTTACAGATCTTTTACCTAAGTATGCACCTCACTATCTCGAGGCACTTAAGAAGTCCAGCGAGAACGTTCAGAAGGCAGCTGTAACAGATGACGGAAGATACGTTCAGATCTATTCAATCCTTCAGACTTCACAGCCTTCTTTCTTCGGATATGTAGTTCGTCAGGATTGGCTTGATGAGTGTGGTCTTTCTACACCTGAAACATTCGATGATTGGGAGAACATGCTTAAGACTTTCAAAGAAAAGTACGGCGCTTCTGCTCCACTTAGCACAGTTCCTACATTCCTCTGGAACCTTGGCTATGGTATGGGCGTATACAACATCACAGATTTCTATCAGGAAGATGGCAAGGTTAAGCAGGCACTTCTTGATGAGCCTGAGAAGGTTCGTGATTTCCTTACACTTCTTAATAAGTGGTACAACGAAGGACTTCTTGATCCTGACTTCGCTTCTGAGACAAACTTCTGGGGCAACTCAGTTCTTATCTCAAACAACAACACAGGTGTTACCTGCACAATGTACACAATTCCTTCAGCATTGTTCATTCCTTCAATGAACAATGAGAACGCTTCTTTCACAGCCCTTAAGTCCCCTGTATTAAACGCAGGCGATACATTAAAGGCAGGTTATGTAGTTCCTGACACAAACGCTTCATGGGTTATCTCTGCAGACTGCAAGAATCCTGAGCTTGTTCTTAAGTGGATCGACTACATGTACACAGAAGAGGGTGCTCTTTTCGGTAACTACGGTAAAGAGGGTGAGACCTTCAACATGGTTGATGGAAAGCCTGTATTCACAGATGTAATCTCAAACAACGCAGATGGTCTTTCCTATGACGAAGCTATGAGACTTTACACATACGAGCCATCATGGCCTGGTATCTACTATGATTGGGAGAGAGAGCTTCAGTTCGTATCTGAGAAGGACTTCCAGATGTGCTATGTATGGGATGATTTCGATCACACAGCAACCTACTATCCTTCATACGCATCTCTTAACCTTGAAGAGACAGCTGAGTACTCAGATATCTTCTCTGATCTTAGCACATATATTCAGGAGAATCTCCTCTCCTTCGTAACAGGTTCAAAGAGCCTTAGCGAGTATGACCAGTTCATCGAGACTGTAAAGAGCATGAACCTGGAGAGAGTTGTTGAGCTTAAGCAGGCTGCTCTTGACAGATTCAACAAATAATTAAGCTAATAGTTTCTATTTCATAATATTTCATCCTTAAGAAAAAGCCAATGGGGACGGTTCTTGGTAGTTGTTACCAAAGAACTGTCTCCATTGGCTTTTTGTGGAGTCTAGTGGGTGGAACGAGGGGACGGTTCCTTCGTTCCATGGAACGCAAGAACCGTCCCCTCGTTTCACATGGAACCGTCCCCTCGTTTCACAATGAATCAGAGTGCAGAATCAAGTAGTTTTGCAAGAGCGTCAGGTGACATTGCCCCCATTCCGCTGTTAACCACCTCGCCGTTCTTGAAAACGAGAAAACTTGGGATTGACATGATGTTGTACTTAGCAGCAAGAGCGCTCTCGTCGTCGGAGTTAACCTTGCCTACCTTTGCCTTTCCTTCATAAGTTTCTGCAAGCTTCTCAACTACTGGCATCATCATCTTGCAAGGGCCGCACCAGTCTGCGTAGAAATCAACCAGTACAGGTACATCACTCTTTAAAACTTCTGCTTCAAAATTATCTGTTGTAAATCTATATTCCATATTATTTGCCCTCCATTTAATTGTTGGTTTATTTGATGGTTGAATAATATCATAAGACAATTATATTGTCAACAATTAAATTGCAAACGATAAAAGGAGTAGATTATAACTCGTTACTGTTCAGACAGAAATGCGCACTAAGCTGCGCATTTCGTGAGAACTTGATGCAGGAGTGAGCGCATTCCTTCGACGAAGTCGATATGGAATGAATGCACGAATTGGTTACTGGAGCGAGCTGTATGCGAGTGAACAGTAACTATAAATCTGCTCCCTTATACTATCTCTTGTCCATCATCCCGCAGCAAAAAATACGCTCACTCCCGGGCCAACCGGAAGTCCGATCAGCATCCAGATGAACAGGAAAATAATCCATGCTGCCATCATGACCAGGCCTATCGGCAAAAGATTTGATACAAAAGTTCCAAGCTTTATCTTGGGGTCATACATATCCTGAGCTGCCTTAAGTGCAACCCACATATACGGCGAAAATGGCGTAAATGCGTTGGTCGATGAATCTCCAATCCTGTAAAAAATCTGCGTCATGGCAGGATGATAGCCGCCTGCCATAATCATCATCGGTATAAATACCGGGGCCATGATTGCCCACTTTGCAGATGCCGAAGGAATAAAAATATTGATAAATCCGCTGAATATGATAAAGACAACTATCATACCAAATCCGGTAAAGCCGGTGGCATTAAGAAGATTGGAACCATTTACTGCCAGAAGCTTATCAATATTAGTCCAGGAAAAAAGCTTTTGAAACTGGGCACAGAAGAAACAGAAAACCAAATATCCGCCCATCTTTCCCATGATTTTAACTACAGTTTTGTATATTCCATCTACTCCCTTGAAGGCTCCGGATATCAGTCCATATACAATTCCCGGAATGCTGAAAAAGAGTAAAAGAACAGGCACCATGTACTTAAGAAGGTAGGACCCGATGAAAGCTCTTTGCCCTTCTGCCTCGTGACCTACTACTATTCCAAGAGGTCCCCAGATTGTAAATACAATTACCAGTACCAGAAAAGCCTGCATGGATATTCCAGCCCATAATAGTGCTTTCTTTTCCAGAGGAGTTGACTTCTTTTCTTTATTTATCTCCATGCCCTGTACAGGCACAAAGACTCCAAATCTCTTTTCCACAAAATGATTGATCAAAAATCCTATAACAAAAGTACAAAGGAAGGTCGATGCAGCCATGAAATACCAGTTGCAGGTTATGTCCACAGACAGAGTCCCCTCCCCGAGAAAATCCTCCACTACACCCTGTGTTATGGATTGAAGAAGGCCATCAGTTCCCGCCACCATAAGGTTTGCTGAAAAGCCTGCCTGCACAGCTGCATAGCCGCAGATTATTCCTACAAGGGGATTCCTTCCCGCCGCCAAAAAGATAAGTCCTCCCAGCGATGGAACAACGATTGATGCCGTATCGGAAGCTATGTTCCCAAGAATGCCAATAAATGCCACTACATACGGCACCAGCACCGGAAGTGTTTTCTTGACTCTTTCATTGAGAAGTGTCTCTATAAGCCCGGATTCCTCGCACAATCCAACAGCCGCTGTCATGACCAGAACCATCCCCAGAGGTGGAAAAGATGTAAAGTTGGTTATCAGATTTCCAAGAAACCAGTATAAGCCGCCCGTGGAAAAGAAATTTTGCACAAAAACCACTTCGTCGTTGGCAGGATTAATAAATGATACCTTGAATAGCGACAGTATCAGAGATAATACAGCAGTTATCCAGAAAAGAGTCATAAAAAGTATTCCCGGCTGAGGAAGTTTGTTGCACGTTTCTTCTATCCATGCAAGAAATCGACTTCTTTTTACAGGTTTCGTGTTTTCCATCTGCAGGTCCCTCATTATTCTATTTATTAACTATGGAACGAGGGGACGGTTCCTTCGTTCCATGGAACGCAAGAACCGTCCCCTCGTTCCACCCAGTTCCACCACTTTACATCAAAGTTTAGCGATATCGACAAGCGTTAAGGTTTCTTCAGTGCTTTCGTTTTCAAGACTAGTAACCAGTGCTCTTGCAGTATCCAGAGCAGTGATTACGTTTACACCGGTCTCGATAGCGGTACGGCGGATAAGGAAGCCGTCGCGGCTCTTATCGCGACCCTGAGTAGGTGTATCAATGACAAGGTCAATCTTGTGACCCAGGATAAGGTCGATGACCGTAGGCGACTCCTGGCTGATACGGTTGATCTTACGGGCAGAAACGCCGTTTTCATTAAGGGTATCAGCAGTTGATCTTGTGGCATAAATAATGTAGCCAAGTTTCTTGTAACGCCTTGCGATATCGATGATCTCACCCTTATCTGAATCCTTAACGGTAATGATCATCTGCTTGTACTTAGGAAGATTTACGCCTGCGCCAAGGAATGCCTTATAAAGGGCTTCATTGAAATTCTTACTGATTCCAAGGCACTCTCCTGTACTCTTCATCTCAGGTCCAAGGCTGATCTCAGCACCTCTGATCTTTTCAAAAGAGAATACCGGCATCTTGATGGCAACGTAGCCAGCCTCAGGCTGAAGTCCCGGTGTGTAGCCAAGGTCCTTAAGCTTCTTGCCAAGCATAACCTGAGCTGCAAGATCAACAATCGGAATGCCTGTAACCTTACTGATATAAGGAACAGTTCTTGATGAACGAGGATTTGCCTCAATGATGTAAACCTCATCCCCAACTGCGATGAACTGTACATTTATAAGTCCTATTACATGAAGTGCCTTAGCAAGCCTTCTCGTATACTCTGCAATTGTCTCTTTTACCTTAGGAGAAAGAGACTGAGCAGGGTAAACAGAGATTGAATCTCCGGAATGGATTCCGCTTCGCTCGATGTGTTCCATGATTCCGGGGATTACGATATCTTCGCCGTCGCAAACCGCATCAACTTCAGTTTCAACGCCCTGAAGGTACTTATCAACAAGGATCGGGTGATCCTGAGCATATCTGTTGATGATATTCATGAACTCTTCTATTTCTTCATCGGAAAGAGCTATCTGCATGCCCTGACCACCAAGAACGTAGGAAGGTCTTACAAGTACAGGATATCCGAGGCGGTTAGCTACTTCTTTTGCCTCCTCTGCAGTGTATACTGTAGCACCCTGTGCGCGCTTAATCTGGGTCTCTTCGAGAATCTGGTCAAAGATCTCACGGTCTTCCGCAGCATCAACGTCTTTGGCATCTGTTCCGTAGATCTTTACACCCATCTCCATCAGATCCTGAGTGAGCTTGATGGCTGTTTGGCCGCCGAACTGAACAACAGCTCCATCCGGCTTTTCGAGGCGAACGATATTCTCAACATCTTCTCTTGTAAGTGGCTCAAAATAGAGCTTGTCTGCGATATCAAAGTCGGTACTTACAGTCTCAGGGTTGTTGTTGATGATGATTGTCTCGTATCCTGCCTTCTTAAATGCCCAAGTAGCATGGACAGAACAGTAGTCAAACTCAATACCCTGACCGATTCTGATAGGACCTGAGCCAAGGACAAGGATTTTCTTCTTGCCGCCGCTTGTATCAGCTCCCTCGCCTGCCGCATCAGCTCCGGTCTCATTCAGCGCAGCCTCATCCTCTGAATCCGGACCGTTGTAAACTGAGTAGTAGTAAGGCGTCTGGGCTGCAAACTCAGCAGCACAGGTATCAACAATCTTGAAAGTCGCATGGATATTGTATGCATTGCGGAGCTCTTTTAACACGTCCACAGAAAATCTTGTAAGTCTAGAAATAACTGTATCCGGGAATTCAAGGCGCTTTGCCTCAAGAAGTGTGTCAAAGCTGATGACTTTCTTGGCATCCTCCAAAGTTCCGTTCTTTCCGGCGCTGTTCTTCTCACCGGCTCTAAGAAGCTTAAGCTCCATCTTAACAAGAGTGTGGAGCTTATCTATGAACCAAAGATCGATCATGGTGATGTCGTGGATCTCATCGTGACTGATACCGCGACGAAGAGCCTCTGCGATAACCCAAATCCTCTGGTCGTCAACGACCTTTAATCTCTCTAAAAGCTCGTCATCATCAAGCTCTGAAAAATCATAGCTAGTAAGGCAGTCCACATGCTGCTCAAGAGAGCGGATTGCCTTCATCATAGCACCTTCAAAGTTGGTGCAGATGCTCATTACTTCGCCGGTTGCCTTCATCTGTGTGGTGAGGGTTCTCTTGGCGGTAATGAATTTATCAAAAGGAAGTCTCGGGAACTTAACTACGCAGTAGTCAAGCGTAGGCTCAAAGCTTGCGTAGGTCTTGCCTGTAATTGCGTTTTTAATCTCATCAAGAGTGTAGCCCAGGGCAATCTTTGCAGCCACTTTGGCAATAGGATAACCTGTAGCCTTTGAAGCCAGCGCTGATGAACGGCTAACTCGGGGGTTAACCTCGATTACACAGTACTCAAAGCTTGTTGGATGCAGGGCAAACTGAACGTTACAGCCACCTGTGATCTTAAGCTCATCAATGATGTTGAGAGCTGCACTTCTGAGCATCTGGTATTCCTTATCAGAAAGAGTCTGAGAAGGAGCAACAACTATTGAGTCACCGGTGTGAACGCCGACAGGGTCAATGTTTTCCATGTTGCAGACAGTGATGCAGTTGCCTGCGCTGTCTCTCATCACCTCGTACTCGATTTCCTTCCAGCCTGCGATGCATCGCTCTACAAGAACCTCATTGGCGCGGGAAAGTCTAAGACCGTTCTCAAGGATTTCCTCGCACTGGGCCTGATTGTAGGCAATACCGCCGCCTGAACCACCAAGGGTAAAAGCAGGGCGAAGCACTACCGGGTAGCCGATCTTATTAGCAAAAGCCACGCCGTCTGTAACGTTATGAACAACCAGTGAAGCTGCGCAGGGCTCACCTATTTTTTCCATGGTGTCCTTAAACTCCTGCCTGTCCTCAGCTTTACGGATAGTCTCAGCTGTAGTACCAAGAAGCTTAACTCCATGGGATTTCAAAAAGCCTGATTCATCCAGCTCCATACCAAGATTAAGGCCTGCCTGACCTCCAAGGGTAGGAAGGATTGAATCCGGTTTTTCTTTTTCTATTATCTGCTCAAGGACCTTGACTGTGAGGGGCTCAATGTAGACCTCATCTGCAATATCCTTATCTGTCATGATGGTTGCCGGGTTTGAGTTTACCAGCACAACCTCTATTCCCTCTTCCTTAAGGGATCTGCAGGCCTGAGTTCCGGCGTAGTCGAACTCCGCAGCCTGACCGATTACTATAGGTCCCGAACCGATAACGAGAACCTTTTTAACGTCTTTATTCTTGGGCATTTTACTTCTCCTTGCGCATGGAATCTATAAATCTGTCAAACAGGTAGCTTGAATCCTGTGGTCCGGGGCATGCCTCCGGATGGAACTGAACAGTGAAGATGTTCTTGCCAACGTAGGAAAGTCCCTCGTTTGTTCCATCGTTTACATTTATAAACGCAGGTTCTGCCACATTTTTGTCCAGCTTGTCCATGTCTACGCAGTAGCCGTGGTTCTGGGAAGAGATATATACACGGCCGTTTGACAGGTCTTTTACCGGATGATTTCCGCCTCTATGACCGTACTTAAGCTTATAGGTGTCTGCGCCTGTAGCAAGAGCCATGAGCTGATGTCCAAGGCAGATTGCAAAAATAGGCGTATCTGAAGCATAGAGCTTTTTAATCTCAGCTATTACTCCCTGGCAGTCCTTTGGATCACCGGGGCCATTTGAGAGCATGATTCCGTCCGGCTTGTCACGAAGAATCTCCTCAGCGCTTGTATCAAAAGGATAGATTGTAACGTCGCACCCTCTCGCAGCAAGCGAATCTCCGATGTTCTTCTTGGCACCAAGATCAAGAAGCGCAACTTTGAGAGGTCTTGTACCTTCTGCTTCACCGCCATCTGCTACTCTTCCATTCAGCTCTTTTACGATTGCAGGTCTTTTCTCTCTCTTTGATAAGTCGCCGCAAAGCGATGCCTCGTAGTCGTACTTGTTAAAAGAGGCACTTCCGGAAAGCGGACCGTTCTCAGATAGATCCGTTATTCCTTTCTGGAACTTCTTCTCCTTACAGGAAACTCTGCTTACCACATCGCCTGTAGTGTAGGTGTGAAGCTTATCCTTGACCGCCTCATAGGTAAGATTCTCATTGGTAGTGATGTAACCGTTCATTGTGCCCTTATCTCTAAGGTGTCTTACAAGGGCTCTCGTATCTATTCCTTCAATGCCCGGAATCTCGTATTTATCCATGAAATCCTGCAGTGTCATGTCACATCTGAAATTTGATGCAACACGGGATAACTCCCTGACGATTATCGCATCCACCCAGGGTTTTTCTGATTCCATATCATTAAGGCAAACGCCGTAATTACCAATAAGCGGATATGTCATGCACACAGCCTGCCCTGCATAGGACGGGTCTGTGAAAACTTCTGTATAGCCAGCCATCGATGTGTTGAAAACAATCTCGCTGACCACATCCTTATCCGCACCTATATGCTTTCCGGTAAAAACCGTTCCATCTTCAAGTATCAGTCTTGCTTTCATCCTTCCTCCAATATTCCTTATACCTTACGCCCCAATCATACGAATATGTATGATTTGGGGCTGTTAATGCTTAAAAGTAAATGTCTTTCATAGACAGCTGCATGTTCTGGCTATATATGCTCAGGTCAGCACAATGAGCACTGACCTGAGCATATATAGCCAGCGCTGCAGCGTCCTCATAGTCATCACTTGAAGTATTCAACGCCTGACTCAAAGATCTTAAGATCCTGCTCGCCGAAGATGTTGATGGCAACACCGTCGCCGCGACGCTCTGAGTGAGCCATCTTACCAAGGCAGCGACCGTCAGGTGAAAGGATACCCTCAACTGATCTGTAGGAGCCGTTGATGTTCCACTCATCGTCCATGGTTACATTGCCCTCCAGGTCGCAGTACTGAGTTGCAATCTGGCCATTTTTAAAGAGCTGATCCAGCACATCCTCAGGAGCAACAAATCTTCCCTCTCCATGGGATGCAGGGTTTGTGTAAACTCCGCCCAGAGTTGCCTTCTGAAGCCATGGTGAGTTGTTTGAAACAACCTTTATTGTAGCCATCTTGGAGATATGTCTTCCGATGGTGTTGAAGGTCAGAGTAGGTGAATTCTCATTCTGACCGGTAATCTTTCCGTTTGGTACAAGACCCAGTTTGATCATAGCCTGGAAACCATTACAGATTCCAAGGCAAAGACCGTCTCTGTTGCCAAGAAGGTCCTCAACTGCCTCTTTGATTGCAGCATTCTGGAAGGCTGTTGCAAAGAACTTGGCACTTCCGTCAGGCTCATCGCCTGCTGAGAAGCCGCCTGGGAACATGATTATCTGGGCCTGTCCGATTGCCTTCTTAAATTCAGCAACGGATTCCTCGATATCCTGGGCATTTCTGTTTCTGAAAATCTTGATATTTACATCAGCTCCGGCTCTTTCAAAAGCCTGAGCACTGTCATACTCGCAGTTACTGCCTGGGAATACAGGGATAAATACTGTAGGCTTTGCAACCTTGTGCTTGCATACATATACGCTGTCTGCCTTGTAAAGAGGGCTCTCAACTGCAATCTTCTCCTCATTTACTGTTGAAGGGAATACCTTCTCAAGCTTGTTCTTCCATGCATCAAGAGCTTCGTCCATGGTTACTGTAGCTCCGGCAAACGCAAACTCCGCAGCGTTAGTAACTTCGCCGATTTCTCTGCTTCCTGCGATAGCAAGTGCATCTGCAAGAGCATCTGCTTTAACCTCTGCAACGATATCTGCAATGTCATTTGTAAAGAGTTCCTCAGCCTTAACAGCATCTGAAATCTTAACACCAAGCTTGTTACCAAAGGCCATCTTTGCTACTGCTGCAGCGATACCGTAGCAGTCCTCAGCATAAGCAGAAACAATCGCACCTTTTCTCATAAGCTCTGTGATCTGACCGTAGAGCTCCATAACCTTCTCATAATCAGGAAGTCCAAACTTATCCTTGGCAATCTTGAACTGAACCAGCTTGTTGCCTGCTTCCTTAAGCTCTGGTGTAACAACCTCCGAAAGCTTTGCCACATCTACGGCAAAAGAAACAAGTGTCGGAGGAACGTTTATCTCGTTAAAGGATCCGGACATTGAGTCCTTACCGCCGATTGAAGCAATACCAAACCGCAGCTGTGCCTCAAATGCACCGAGAAGTGCAGTGAGAGGCTGGCTCCAACGCTGTGGATCCTCTGTCATTCTCTTGAAGTACTCCTGGAAGGTGAAGTGGAGTTTCTTATAATCACCACCTGTTGCCACAATCCTTGCTACAGACTCAGTTACTGCATAAGCTGCGCCGTGGTATGGGCTCCAGCTTGAAAGATAAGGATCAAAGCCGTAGCTCATCATTGTTACTGTGTCTGTCTTACCTGCAAGAACAGGGAGCTTTGCAACCATAGCCTGAGTCTCTGTCAGCTGGTACTTACCGCCGTAAGGCATGAGAACTGATCCGGCGCCGATTGAGGAGTCGAACATCTCAACAAGGCCTTTCTGTGAGCACACATTAAGGTCTGAAAGCTCAGCCAAAAGAGCTTTTTTCGCATCGCCGGCTTTAAGAGCTTCTGCAGCTTTTTCACTGGCAATCTTTTCAAAATAGTTATCCTTCTCTGAAGGAATCTCAACCTTTACAGTTGTCTCCTGATGAGCTCCGTTAGTATCAAGGAAAGCACGCTTGATATCTACAATTTTTTTGCCTCTCCAGTTAAGAACAAGTCTTGGCTCTTCAGTAACAACTGCAACCTTTACGGCCTCAAGGTTTTCCTCGGCTGCATAGTCAAGGAACTTCTCTGCATCCTTAGGAGCTACAACAACAGCCATTCTCTCCTGTGACTCGGAGATTGCAAGCTCAGTTCCGTCAAGACCAGCATACTTCTTGGGTACAAGGTCAAGGTTAATATCAAGCCCCGGAGCCAGCTCACCGATTGCAACGGAAACTCCGCCGGCACCAAAGTCGTTACACTTCTTAATAAGTTCACTTACTTCAGGTCTTCTGAAAAGTCTCTGAAGTTTTCTCTCTGTAGGAGCGTTACCCTTCTGAACCTCTGCTCCGCAGCTTGTAAGGGATTCGCTGTTGTGAGCCTTGGATGAACCTGTAGCTCCGCCACAACCGTCTCTTCCTGTTCTTCCGCCAAGGAGGATAATGATATCTCCGGGATCAGCGCTCTCTCTGATTACGTGTTCCTGAGGAGCTGCGCCCATTACCGCACCAATTTCCATTCTTTTAGCTACATAGCCCGGATGATAAACCTCTTTTACATAGCCTGTTGCAAGACCAATCTGGTTACCATAGGATGAATAGCCGCTTGCTGCGCCGCGAACCAGTTTTTTCTGTGAAAGCTTGTCCTTGAGGGTCTCAGATACAGGAACCGTAGGATCTGCAGCACCTGTAACACGCATTGCCTGATAAACATAGCCTCTTCCTGAAAGTGGATCTCTGATCGCACCTCCAAGGCAGGTAGCAGCGCCACCGAAAGGTTCGATTTCAGTAGGATGATTATGGGTCTCGTTCTTGAAGAACACAAGCCAGTTCTCAGTTACAGGTCCCTTACCATAGTCAACTTCAACAGGAACCACAACCGTGCAGGCATTATTCTCCTCGGACTCCTCCATATCTGTGAGCTTTCCGTCCTTCTTGAGCTTCTTCATGCCCATGAGTGCGATATCCATAAGGGAAATGAATTTCTCTTTTTTCTTGTCATCTGTAGTATAAAGAGCTTCTCTGGCAGCAAGGTACTCGTCATAAGCCTTCTGTATTGGCTCCTTGTAGAAGCCTTCGCCAAACTCAATTTCTTTAAGCTCAGTACCAAAGGTTGTATGGCGACAGTGATCTGACCAGTAGGTATCAAGAACCCTGATCTCTGTCATTGATGGATCGCGCTTCTCATCTGTCTGGAAGTACTGCTGGATCCACTTAAAGTCGTTGAAAGTCATGGCAAGGCCAAGGGACTCATAGAGGTCCTTAAGGCTCTTTTCATCCATATCCTTAAAACCGTCGAAGATCTTAACATCCTCGGGTTCGTCGTAGTTCTCCACAAGAGTCTCCGGTTTTTTGTCCGCTGCAATCCTTGAATCCACCGGGTTCATGGTATAGTCCTGGATCTTCTTAAGTTCCTCATCGGTCACATTTCCGATGAGCATATAGGTAACGGCAGTCTTGATAACCGGCTCCTCGTCTCCTTTTATGAACCGAACGCACTGCACAGCTGAATCAGCTCTCTGGTCAAACTGACCCGGAAGAGCCTCAATACTGAAAACTCGGGCATTCTCAGGAATCTCGATTTCTTCTCTATATAATATGTCTACAGGAGGCTCGGAAAAAACTGTGTTGCAGGCTTTTTCAAAAACCTCATCCGATACGTTCTGTACATCGTAGCGGATAAAGATTCTTACCTTCTCAACGCTGCTGATGCCAAGGTAACCCTTGATCTCAGACTTCAGCTCTTTTGCCTTTCCTGCGAAGGGGGCTTTCTTTTCAACATAGATTCGTCTTACAGTGCTCATAACTTCTCCTCTTACCTAAATTCTTGCATATTATTTCTGCTTTATATAAAGTCATGTTTTATCATGACACTTATATCATTATATGAAGAAAGTGCTAAATAAAATAATTTAGCACTTCACTCTTCGGGCACTAGTCCCTCTAAAACATACATTAATTCTCTATCAATGGCTTCTTCGGTAACGCCAATAGTCTTGGACATTATCTTGAGTCCTTCCACCACGTACATTAAATTGCGAGCACAACCAAGCGGATTCTCGCAATAAAATTCATCGTTTTCAACACCGTTCTCGATAAGCTTTTCAACTATTCTAACGGCAGTATCAAATTCATTTTTAAGTGGATTTTCTTGGGAAGGTACTTTATGAAGAGAAAAAAATTCATAAGTCGCCACAGTGAGATTGTTTTTCTTTCTAAGAATATCTTTTTTCTGCTCCTTAAGGAAAAGAGCAAGCATATCGCCGGCAGAAGCATCGCCTGATAAAGCTGCGTCAACTGCCTCTTCGTCATCCTCTTCATGAGTATCGGCGAGAACTGCCAGGAATAAATCTTTTGTACTGGAAAAATAGAGATAAAGACCCCCGCGGCTGATGTCACAGGCATCTACGATGTCTTTCATTGTAACGTCCTTGAAGCCTTTTTCCGAAAAAACAGCTCTGGCTTTGTCAAGAATGTATTTCTTTTTCTGCTCGGACTTTTCTCCCATCGCTCCTCCATAACTTTTTCACAAGGAAGTACTTCTCTCAGCCCAGAGGTCTGTCGGATTCCTGTCCCCAGAACCTGCAAAGCTCATCCATTTTCTCAACGACCAGATGCAGCACTCCGTTCCTGACTCCTTCGGCCCATACAGTGCCCTTGGTCATACCGCCGAGAATATATTTGGAAAGAATACCTGCCAGATCATCCATATCGGTGATCGATGCGTCCTGAATGAACATAATCTCATCCTTGGCAGTATTCAGGTGATTTCTGCTATAAACGTAAACATAGTTGCGATCAAGCAAATCGGTTGTCTGGCAAGCTTTCACAAAAGCCAGCAAATTTGAATCATAAATTGGGAAAGGCATAGATTTGAGATCGCTGTTAGAATAGCTCTGGGCAACATTAGTATTAGAACTGTTATCCTTGAGCCATCTTAAATATGGAACTATCTTCTGAAGCTGTGGACGATATCTTGAAACAATATCTTCAACACTGTTCTCATTGACATTGTTGTCATTTTCCATACTCATTGAAAACCGCTCCTTGTCTGGCTTGTAGCCATTTCAACTCTGTTTTCGTCTGTGTCATTTTTTCATTTCCGAACTCTCACACATTATATCAAGGCTTCCCCAAAATGTACAGATAGAAAAATATAAAATGAATGGAACTCATTTTTACTCGTTACTGTTCACTCGCTTGCAGCTCGCTCCAGTAACCAATTCGCGCATTCATACATTCTTGGATATAAAATCCAAGAATGTATCAACCAAGCCATTTGAAGGCGACTAACGTCGCAGGGCTTGGTTGACTCTTGAATCATGCTCTCACGAAACCCGCAGCAAGTGCGGATTTCTGTAATTTTATCCAAGAACTCATACCAATTCGACTCCGTCGAAGGAATGCGCTCACTCCTGAATCAAGTTCTCACGAAATGCGCAGCTTAGTGCGCATTTCTGTCTGAACAGTAACAATACTCTCAGTAACGACTTTTGCTTCACCGTAGCTGAGGGTGTTTTTTTGCTCTTGCTTTGATATAATTATAGTACGATAACAAATATTCAAATTACAGTTTGCGACCACATTTTGCAGGAGGTCTCAATGAAAAGCGTACTTATAGTTGATGATTCAAGAGTTTCACGTCGAATACTCAGGAACATGCTTGAGGTTGTTGGTTTTGAAGTGGCGGGGGAAGCAATTAATGGAAAAGAGGGCTTCGAGCAATACAAGAAGCTTTCTCCAGATGTGGTCACTATGGATATTACAATGCCTGAGATGAATGGAATAGATGCCCTCAAGCTTATCAGAGAGTATGATCCTGAGGCAAAGATCATAATAATCACAGCAGCAGGCCAGGATGAGAAGAGGGATGAGGCGATAAGGAGCGGAGCTACAGCCTTTGTGACTAAGCCTTATGATAATCAGAAAATCATCGATGCAATAAATAACTGTTGAAAGAGATTGTGAGTGAAAAATTCTTTTAATTTCACAGTTTGTTCACAAATTTTTGTGCATCTTTTAATTGAATCCATCTGTCAAATCGGTTAATATACATACGCTGCGTTGTTTTTACAAACATGGAGGTAGACAAATGGGCGAGTATAAAAAAGCCTTTGACAGGATAATGGACCAGCTTTATAACCACCCTGAGGAGATGAGAGCAAGGCTACTGGCGAAGTATGAAGCTCCGGTAGGAAACTCTGACAGACACCCTCAGACAGCAATCGAATTGCTGAAGAGTATGCATTGATAATAAAATATGGAAATATAGACGTTTTTCCGAAGCAGAGATTGATTTCGGAAAAACGTCTTTTTTTTCCGTATTTGTGACATTTTATAAATTGTTTATGAATGGAAAATTATGTATAATGAAAAATATGTAATAACTAAAAAAATTTACTTTTAAGATAGAAAAGTTAAATTTAGTTTATCCGGAAACGAAAGGATCATGCTGCGGCATTTTTTATGAAAAAGTTAGCTAAATTAAGAATATGTTCTGATTCACATAATATGCCCAAAATTGGATATTTTATCCTGATTGGGCTATATCTTATCGCCTCGAGGACCACATCTCATTTTGCCAGTTCTTCTGAGGTGGTGGTCCTTGGACAGATGCATCTTCCACTCAACTCTTTTGTAGGGGTAATTGCTTCTTTAGCAAGTGTTATCATAATATTCATGGTAGTGTTCTATGGACGCATTGGTTTCTATACCGGCACCATCATTATCGTTATCCGAGGGTTTATTCTTTTAGATCATATTATTTTTTCTCACAATATTCAGAGCATACCCGGAATTTTTACAAATCTCATGACTTTTCTGGCGATTGCACTGATTCAGCGCAGAAATAACAGGATTGATAAATTCAAGGAAAGCGAGATCACACACCTCAAGGAACAGCAGAAGTTTTCTCAAAGACTCTTTGAGCAGACCGCAACAGCTCTTGTTAGTGCAATCGATGCTAAGGACGAATATTCAAGAGGTCATTCCCAGAGAGTTGCGGATTATTCAGAGAAGATAGCCAGATATCTTGGTAAGAGTGAAGAGGATTGCAGAAAAATCTACTATGCAGCTCTTTTACACGATGTAGGTAAAATCGGTATTTCAGATAATATTATCAATAAACATGGTGAGCCCACTGAAGAAGAGTATGAGGTGATAATGCAGCATCCGATCATCGGAGAGCAGATTCTTTCAAGTATTACCGAGTATCCTTATCTTAGTATCGGTGCCAGATATCACCATGAGCGCTACGATGGAAAAGGCTATCCTGAGGGGCTTAAGGGCGAGGATATTCCTGAAATTGCGAGGATTATTGCTGTAGCAGATACCTACGATGCCATGACCTCCAGCAGAAGCTACAGATCGGCACTCCCTCAGCTGGTTGCAAGGGAAGAAATAGTTAAGGGCGCAGGAACGCAGTTTGATCCATATATCGTCCGAATTATGCAGCATGTCATAGACCTGGATCTTGAATATATTGAGAGAGAGAAGGCTGCGATAAAAGAGCTTTCCGGTAAGAGCGAGCTGGTATGTAAGGAATTCAGAGATGAAATCTCAAGTGGTATAAGAGTTACATATTATAGAATGAATCTTCAGTTTAAGTGCCGCATGGATGATGCTGAAGGAACTGGCAGAGGACCTGCAATTCTTCTTTTTGACTCTTTTGACGGAAGATATCATAATGATGAGACAACCATGAGAGATCTGTGCTACTACGAGTTCTGTGAAATTTGGCTTGACGGTACTACCAAGGGGGCAGGTGTCAGGAAGATTGAGACCAGCATAACTGCTCATGATACGGGAGCTATTCAGGATGCAAATCAGTCCGGAGCAGATGTGGTTTACTATAATATCGAGGCTGTTAAACGTAAGGATCACGCTCAGATAACAATTGATGATGGCAGCAAGATCATAAAACATATTATTGCTCTTCCTGATTCTTCAAGATTTGTTTATCTTGCAATTACAGGAGAAAACTGCACCATCAGTGATGTTAAGATAGAATCTACACAGGATATGATTCCGGAGGATTACATTCCAAGAATTGCAGAGAAGATCAGTTATATTGATGTTCCTGAAGGAGATGTTCCAAATGTTCAGATTGACTCCTACAGAACAGCTGCTACAAGAGGCATACCGATCGTGGATGGAATGGAACTGAACTTCCATACAATGAGCCTCCCGACAGCGACACTTATCTGGCATTGTGCATATATAGTAATTTTCTATTCCAAGGACGGTGAGATAAACGGAGAAGATTACAGAGAATATGCACTTATCAGACTGGACGGAGAGTACTGGGATACGGATAAAGGGGCAGATAATAAGCTGGTAGTCAATACCAATGATAAATTTGAAGGATGGGATAAGTGGAAGGCAGCCAACAAGAAGGGCCTTGACTGCCGAGTATTCTTCAAGAGAAAAGACAACGAGTTTGTTGTTACGACAGAGAATCAGGGACTTTTCATAAAGAATACCACTATTATTAATGAAATGCCTGAAAAGGTGTATGTGGCACTTTCCGGTGACGAATGTGCGCTGACTAATATCAAGGTAATAGCTTAATAAAGTTGAAACGAGGTGACGTTGAAACGAGGTGACGGTAGTTTCATTTCCCTTTAGAATATACTTTAATGGTTTCTCTAATACGTTCAGCCGGTTTAATGAGCTTCTGCATGGAAGAATTTCGATTCAAGGTATCAATTATGGCAGCAATATATTGATTCATGCTCACTCCCATATAATATTCTTTTTCCAAGAGTTCAGGCTTCTGATAGACAAGATTAGTGGTAAAAATGCGATCGAACAGGCCATCTTCATAGGCTTTGTCGAGTTTTTCAAAACCGTTGGAAAAGAGACCGAAGGTGGAGAAAATAAAAACTCTTTTTGCTCCCCGATCTTTTATCTGCTTGCATACATCTATAATGCTGCTTCCGGATGCAATCATATCATCTACAACAATGGCATCCATTCCTTCAAGATTTCCACCACAAAAATCATGGGCAATAATAGGGTTTGTTCCGTCAACTATGTTGGAGTAATCTCTTCTTTTATAAAACATTCCAATGTTTACACCAAAGACAGAGGCAAAGAATACTACGCGTTCTGTAGCGCCTTCATCCGGAGCTATAAACATCAGATGTTCGGGATCTATTTTAATATCTTCGTATTCTGTAAGTAGAACCTGGGTAAACTGCAGCGCCGGAGATATGTTTTCTATTCCGCTTAAAGGAAGAACGTTTTGCATCCTCGGGTCATGGGCATCGAAGGTTACGATGTTGTCTACGCCAAGGAACTCCAGCTCTTTTAACATAATGGCACAGTCAAGGGATTCCCTGCCGGTCTTACGGTGCTGTCTGCTTTCATAAAGGAATGGCATGATGACAGTGATTCTTTTTGCCTTGCCTCCACACGCAGCTATAACGCGCTTCAGATCCTGATAGTGATCGTCAGGAGACATTCTGTTGAGCTCACCATCCATTTTAAACTTCAGGGAATTGTTGCACACATCAACTAAGATATAGATATCTTTGTCCCGGACAGATTCCTTGATAACGGCCTTTGCTTCGCCACTGCTAAATCTTGGGCAATGAGCCTCAATAAGGAAATTATCCTGATGCCTCCAGTTGCAAAGAATTTTATTTATTTTGTCCGCTTTATCCTGATAGGATTCAAGGGATATAATTCCAAGATTGTTTTCATTGTTCATTACATCACCTCAGCTGATATGAAAAACTAGGAAACTCCGAAATTGCCAGGGATTTTCCTTTTGCAGATATTTTTATTAATTGTATCAATTCATTTTTTTATCGTCAAAAATTTTACGACAATTTCATTTTTGAGGTTGTACAAAATTGCTAAGTAGTTATTGCTTTTTTGATAGAGGATATTGCATAGTGCAGAATATAAAAAAATTATAAAAAAATAGTTGAAACAGGATAACATCTTCCGTATAATTCACTTCGGTTTAAATATTTAGCAAAGCAGACGAAAGTCTGTGACGCAAAGCTATAGGGACTTTAACATGTCAGCCAGTTGCATCTTATTTGATTAAGATTTTCAGAGCATGGGACATGTATCCCATGCTTTTTTACTTAATAATATTGTTTCTTGTAAATTGGGTTTTTTAGAGATCATTCAGAAAGGGTTTTTTATGAAAAAGAAAAGTAGAAACATGGTACGTAGTATTATCCTCCTTGCTTCAGCACTTGCTCTGGCTATGGCAGCTTGTGTTGGATACATTGGATACTCCCATATAAAGAAAGCGTATTTTGCTTCTTTCCAGGAGGGATTACACGCAGCAGCTATTCTTTTGGAGGATGAGCTTTCAAATCAGTATTCCGGTGAATGGTCATTATCTGAAGACGGCCAGCTTATGAAGGGAGATGTGGCTGTTCATGATATTTATCAGCAACAGCTTGATTCACTCAATGAAAAGACTGGAATGCATTACACTCTTTTCTTTGGCGATACCCGCTATGTGACATCACTTGTTGACGCTACAACAGGAAAGCGTATGGAAGGCACACAGGCTTCTGAGGCTGTAGTAAGTGAAGTGCTCAGAAGAGGAAACGAGTACCTTGCAACTAACTTTGAAATTGGTGGTCAGGAATGGTATGCGTATTACCTTCCTTTGAAGAACTCAGATGGAACTGTAGTAGGAATGGTATTTGCAGGTCGTGACACTTCAATTGTTTCCGGTAATCTTTCAGCTGCAGGTAAGGCACTTGTTTTTACTTTCATCCTGTTTTTCTTATTTAACTGGGCTGTTGCACGTGTTATCATTTCAAGATCAACAAAGTCAATCCGCGATATTATCGGAGGTCTTCAGAGTCTTGAAGAAGGAGAGCTTTCCTTCTATATTCATGATCGTACCTTCAACCGTAAGGATGAGCTTGGTGTAATTGCCTCAAGTTCAGCTCAGGTACGTGACAAACTTCAGGATGTTATCAGTGCAACAAAGAAGCTTTCTGAGGATGTAACACAGTCAGGTGTAAGCCTTGCCAGCAGCGCAGAGTCTGCTTCCCGTGTAGCAGAGCAGGTTACCAATGCAGTAGAGGACATCAGCCGTGGTGCTACTTCCCAGGCTGAAAGCGTAGAAAATTCAGTAAATAACACCAATGAGATGGGTGAAAGCATAGACGATATCACAGATAGAATTGAGGATCTTTCAGCTGCAGCTAATGAAATGCTTACAGGTGCAAACCGTACAGTTGAGACTCTTAGCAGCCTCATGAACAAGAATGAGGATGTTATGAACTCCATGAAGGACATCAATGATCAGATCCGTCTTACAAATGATTCAGTAAAAGACATTGCTGAGGCATCAAGCGTTATTACAGCAATCGCAGAACAGACACATCTTCTTTCTCTTAATGCTACTATCGAGGCTGCAAGAGCTGGAGAATACGGAAAAGGATTTTCAGTTGTTGCTGCGGAGATTGGAACTCTTTCTTCTCAGTCAAAAGAGGCAGCTGTTTCAATTAAGAAGATAGTTGAGACTCTTGTAAGTGAATCTCAGAAGAGCGTTGAGACTATCGAGGAACTCAGTGAAAGCATGCAGCAGCAGAACAAGGATCTTACTTCAACAAAGGATGATATGGATGCCGTTGTTGTAAATGTAAATAATGTTGACAGTTCAACAAAGCTTATAGCTGAGAAAATACACCTCCTTAACGGACTTAAGGCAAGTTTTGCAGATATCATTTCAGAGCTCTCTGCTATCTCTCAGCAGAATGCAGCATCAACTCAGGAGACAAATGCTTCTATGGAAGAGCTTAATGCTACATTCTCGCTTATCAGCAATGCAGCAAATGATCTTCGCGACATGGCTGAGACTCTTAATGAGAAGATGTCATTCTTCACAATGGAAGAAATGTCAGCTTAAGTCAACGGGATAGTGGAATGAGGTGAAACGAGGTGGAACGGGGGGGACGGTGGAACGGGGGGACGGTTCTTACGTTCCATGGAACGCAAGAACCGTCCCCTCGTTCCACGCAAGAACCGTCCCCTCGTTCCACCGTCCCCTCGTTTCCCTCGAAACTAACCAGGTCGAAATCACTGGGAACAGTTAGATAAGTTTGTCGATTGCTTTTAGTTCTTCATCAGTAAACACAGTATTATTGGCTGCTTTTATGTTATCAAGAATCTGCGCTGTCTTCGACGCACCGATGATCACAGAAGTGATGGCGTCATCCTTTAAGCACCAGGCAAGTGCCATCTCGGCAAGTGTCTGGCCACGATCGGAGGCAATCTCATTCATTTTCTTGAGATTAGCTATCTTGTCTTCAGAAATCTGATCTTTTTTTAAGAATCGTCCATCTGTTTTTACCCTGCTATCTGCGGGAATTCCGTTAAAATATCTGTCTGTAAGCATGCCCTGTGCAAGAGGAGAAAAGCAGATGATACCCTTGCCAAGTTTCTTAGAGGTTTCTTTCAGACCATTTTTTTCAATCGTTCGATCCAGAATGTTATAGCGGTTCTGGTTGATGATGAAAGGAACGCGAAGGTCTTCAAGTATTGCAGTCGCCTGTTCAAGGCGGTTTCCGTCATAATTTGATAGTCCAACATAAAGAGCTTTGCCTGCTCTTACGATATCTGCAAGAGCCAGCATAGTCTCTTCCAAAGGCGTATCGGGGTCAGGACGATGATGGTAGAAGATATCAACGTAGTCAAGACCCATTCTTTTTAATGACTGATCTAGGCTGGCGATGAGATATTTGCGGCTTCCGTGATCGCCGTAAGGCCCTGGCCACATGTCATAGCCGGCCTTTGTCGATATAATCAGCTCATCCCTGTAGGGAAGAAGATACTCTTTAAGGATTTTGCCGAAATTTCTTTCCGCAGCTCCAGCTTCGGGACCGTAATTGTTGGCAAGATCAAAGTGGGTGATGCCATTGTCGAAGGCTGTGGTGCATAGGCTGACCATATTGTAGTAATTACTTGTGTCGCCGAAATTGTGCCAAAGGCCAAGGGATACTGTCGGCAGTAATAAGCCTGATCTACCGCATCGGTTATATTTCATCATTTCATATCTGTTTTCTTTTGCTGTGTACATGGCGTATCTCCTTCTGATTTCAGATCAGTTTTTTATTCAGTGGCGGGGGCGGATAATTAGAGCACACTAGTCTTTCTTCGTTAGTCCAGATGACCGCTGATGTCATCAAGTTCGTCTACGTCGTGGATGTCGCTGGCCCCGAAGCCGATGTTCTGCATGCTTACGGTTCTGCGGCGAAGTCTTGCAGACTCGGAAGCTTCAAGGAGGAAGTCCTTGATCTCGCGTCCGTGTTTGATGTTCTTCATTACGATAGTTCTGTCGGTTACATCCGAGGTGTACATAGTGATGGTGGACAATCCGAATATGCGCTGTCCCAGGGAGCTTGTGATTTCCACGTCGCTGATCTTATACATGTAACAGTCATTTTCATGGACGGTAAAAAATCCATTCAGAATTGTTATAACATTTTCTCTGAGCTCGTATCTAGTAAAAGTCCAGGGAAGTCCGAAGAAGAGGAGCCTCTTTTTTTCGTCGTAGCACATTTTTCCCTTAGCTTCCATCGATTGATTGAACTGTTCCTGATTTACAATTTTTGTCATGGCTGTCATGGTTCCTTTCGTTTATTCTTCTTTATATTACCACCTTTTCGGGTAGCATCCCATCCCTCAAATCATTGGCGACGGCAAATCTAGGGTGGAACGAGAGAACCGTCCCCCCGTTCCATGGAACGCAAGAACCGTCCCCTCGTTTTATTTTATACAATTTTAACAATATAATTAATCGGTATATGGTAAAATTTTGTTAAGAATTATCATGGCAAAAAAGGCGGCTGAATAATTATTTATGAAGACAAATAGATTGTTGACCAAGATAAGAAGCAGTTTCTGGATACGTATACTGCTTTGTATATTCGGAATAATAGTCAACGTCCTTATGGCATTTTTGATGAACAGATTTGGCCTTCATCTGTTCCTGGACACTATTGGTACAATAGCTGTCTCTGCCATGGGAGGCTTATTCCCTGGTATTTTTACGGCGGTGGCTACGAACGCTATCTGTGCGCTTTTTAGCTATAATTATATTTACTACGGCTTTGTTAATGCCATAGTGGCAATCTTAACTGCGTGGTTTGTCAGAAAACATGCATATAAGAATTTCGGAAAAGTATTGTTGTTCATATTGGCACTGGCCCTTATTTCCGGTGGCTTAAGTGCTATTATCAATTGGAATCTTTTGGATGGGGCAAAGGCGGCTAAAGCCTCCGAGATGACCACGATCATTGCTTCTTCCATTAAGATATCTTTATTCTGGGCATATTTCCTCTACAACATTCTGATCAATTTTTTGGATAAATCTATAGCGATATTCATTTCCTGGATACTGATGATAATTATGCCTGACAGTATATTAAAGAATATCGAAGAGGGGAGCTGGAAGCAGCGTCCGATTGAACAGAAGGAAATAGACGACCTCAATTCCTGGGGAAAAGGAATGCGTCATAGCATGCGACGCAGGACTACCCTGGTCATTGTGGTGACTTCAATTCTTTTGGTAATAGTCACAGGCTGGAGCGGCATACGTTTATATTTTGCCAAAACCAAGGAAAGCATGACTATAGATGCTTTAAATGCATTAAAGCTTGTAGTTACATTAGTGGATGCGGAGGATGTCAGAGAAGTTCTGAGGGACGGAAATTCTGCAGAGTCGTATCAGGAGGTAAAGCAGGTCCTGCAGCAGGTTATCAACAGCTATAGCTCGGTTGAGCATATGAGCGTGGTTGAGTTTAACCAGAAGCAGGGACGCATTATTTATGATATAACCACCGCTGAAGCCGCTCCAAGGGAAAAGAGAACTATCCTTGAGTATGATGAACTGATAACCCCTGTGCTTACAAGACTTTTTGCTGGTGAGATCATAAGTCCTATCGAACATGGTGATATAAATGGCTGGGTACGCTCGGTGTACTATCCCATAAATGATGCTGAGGGAAACTGCCTCTGTTATGCGATTGCTGATGTTTCGATTACATTTATGGCGGATTACATGCAGGATTTCATCATAAGGTCTCTTCTTATCCTCTTTGGCTTTTTTATTCTGGTTATTGCAAATAATATGTGGTATACCAACGTTTTCATGGTTTATCCGATACGAAGCATGGCAAAATGCGTTGATGATTTCTCGAGCCTTGGCTATGAGCAGGAGCAGCTGGACAAAAATGTCAAGAACATCCGTGCTCTCGATATCAGGACCGAGGATGAAGTTGAGAGATTATATCAGTCAATCTGCAAAATGACCCTTAACCTGTCGGAACAGATGAGGGATCTAAGGCGTCTTTCAGAAGCAACCGCCAGGATGCAGGACGGTCTTATTATCACAATGGCGGACATGGTCGAGAAAAGAGATTCCGACACCGGTGAGCATATTCAGAAGACAGCTCTTTATGTAAAGATTATCGTAGAGGGCCTTAAGAAAAAAGGCTATTATGCAGAAAAGATCACACCTAAATTCATATCAGATGTGGTGAGATCTGCGCCTCTTCATGATATAGGAAAGATAAACATTTCTGATGGTATTTTAAATAAACCCGGAAAGCTGACTCCGGAAGAGTTTGAGATAATGAAGACTCATACCACAGCGGGTAAAAAGATAATGGAAGATGCCATCAGTACGGTTTCCGGAGAAAACTACTTAAAGGAAGCAAGAAATATGGCTGCATATCACCATGAGCGCTGGGATGGAAAGGGGTATCCCGAGGGGCTTCATGGCGAGGTTATCCCATTATCTGCCCGTATTATGGCAGTGGCGGATGCTTTTGATGCTCTTACATCACCAAGGATATATAAGCCTGCTTTTCCTCTTGATAAGGCACTTGCCATCATTACGGAGGAAGCGGGAAATCAGTTTGATCCAAAATGTGTCGAGGTATTTTTGGAAGCCCTGCCTGAGGTCAGGGTAGTACTTAAGAAGTATAACGATATGTGATAACAGGCTCCAAAGGTCATAAGGCGTTCATGCTTGCAACGGAGCAAGTCGTGTTATCTATAACAGGCTCCAAAGGTCATGCAAACCACAGAGAAAGGAGAGAAGCATGCATAAGAACATAAGCATAATAAAAAACATTGCAGCTTCTCTTTGTGCTGCCCTGGCACTGACCCTTCTTTTGGGAAACTCTGCCTATGCAACAGTAGGTTCGGAGAAGTCTGTTGACGCCGAGGGTGCAGAGCGCATCGGCGGAGGTTATGCCCTCACCGGCCAGTCTGCTTCTGTGGGTTATAGGGCAGAGGTCTATGATGAGACCAATGGCCTCATTACTTCTGACGCCAATTACATACTGGGAGCTACAGATGGATATATATGGATTGGCAGTTACAGCGGAATTTTCAGATATGACGGAACGGTATTTGAGAAGATAGAATACTCTGAAGGGCTTACCAGCGGAAGAGGTCTTTTTGAAGATAGAAAGGGAAGAATCTGGGTTGGAACAAATGATAACGGTGTTGTTGTTATTGATGGTGATGCTACAACCTGGTTAACCTACAAGGACGGGCTCCCGTCTTCTTCCATAAGGGTATTTGCCGAGGACGATCAGGGAAATGTCTTTATAGGAACCACTTCCGGTGTATGCTATGCAGATGAAAATCTGAAAATTCACCTTATAGATGATGATAAGCTAAATAAGGAAAGAATACTCCGCCTTGATTCTGATGGTGCCGGAAATGTTTATGGTTCCACCAAGAACGGATATATTTTTATGATAAAAGACCGGAAGGTAACTCATGTCTATAGTTCGCTTGAACTTGGAACAGCCAGAATCACATCAATCCTGGCAGACCCGGACAGGGATGGATATGTCTATATTTCAACTGATGGAAACGGGATCTACCATGGGAGATTTGGTAGTAGCGGCGAAGTGATGGAGAAGATTTCTGTTTATCCTTTAAATGTGATTCACTGGATGAACTATGACTGCGGAAGGATATGGGTCTCCTCAACAAGTCAGGTGGGGTATCTGGATGAAAGTAAAGAATTCCATTTGGTAGAAGACCTTCCGGTAGACAGCGGAATAGAGATGCTCACGTCTGATTATCAGGGAAATTTGTGGCTGGCATCTTCCACGAAGGGAATCATGAAGGTTGTTTCCTGCAATTTTGAGAATCTTTCCAAGGAATATGGTCTTCCGGAGGATGCAATAAATTCAACATGCATGCACAAGGGCCTTCTTTATATTGGAACGGATAACGGAATCCGCATTCTTGATAATTCAAGAGTGATGGAAAACAGGCTTACCAGGTACCTAGCCGGTGTAAGGGTAAGATGTATCATGGAAGATAAAAATGGCAACCTGTGGATATCTACTTATACCGGAGGACATGGGCTTGTCTGCTATTCTGCAAATGGTGCTATAAAAACCTTCTCCACGGTTGATGGGCTTCCTAGTAACGAGGTCAGATGCACAAAACAGGCATCGGATGATTCTATTTTAGTGGGGACCAACGGTGGTCTTGCCGTTATATCGCACGGCGTAGTGACAAAGACCGTTGAAGCTGCTGACGGCATAAATAATACTGTTTTTCTAACTATTGAAGAAGCAGAAAACGGAGATATCTATGTTGGAACCGACGGAGATGGAATGTATATCATCTCCGATAAGGAGGTAAAGAGGCTTGGAAGAGACGACAATCTTTCAAGTGACGTTATAGTGCGCATAAAAAAGGATAACAAGGAAAACCTATACTGGATAATAGCCTCCAATTCAATTGGATATATGAAGGGTGGCGTAATCAAAACAGTTACCTCATTTCCTTTCAATAATATCAATGACCTGTTTTTTGATAAAAACGACAATATGTGGATCCTCTCTTCCTATGGCATATACATGGTAAGTAAGGAGCAGATGTTGAATAACACAGTTACCGATTACAGGCTATTTAACCTGGCAAATGGTGTTCCCGGTATTCCGACTTCCAATTCCTTCAGCCATCTCGACGAAGCAGGAAATCTTTATATTGCAGGAAGAAAGGGAGTTGGAAAGGTCAACATAAATAACTTCTTTGAAGAAAAGATGGATGTTAAAGTCGATCTTAAGTCTGTCTATGTGGGCGATAATAAAATCCAGCCTGACAGCCTAGGAAGATATGTCCTTCCTGCCACGGATGCCCGTGTAAAGATAACGGCAACGGTCATCGATTATACGCTGATGGACCCACTGGTGCATGTATACATGGAAGGAAATGAAGATGACGGCATATTAGTTTCAAAGAGCGCCCTTTCCACCCTTGAATATACAGGCATGAAGCATGGCACCTATAATCTCCATGTTCAGGTTTTGGCAAGTTCAAACGCAAAAGCGATTCTTGATCAGACCTATACGATAGTAAAGCAGCCGAGATTTTTTGACCTTCTGATAGTAAGAGCTCTTGCTATAACTCTTATCGCGGTACTGGCAGGTCTTTTGGTATTCAGGATAATGAAGGGAACTGTCGTAAGGAGTCAGCTTGAGGAGATAAAGAAGGCCAGAGATGAGGCAGAACGTGCCAATTCTGCCAAGACAAGATTCCTTGCCAATATTTCTCATGAGATAAGAACACCGATAAATACTATCCTTGGTATGGACGAGATGATCATGAGGGAAGATGCCACAGGCGTTCCAAAGGGTTATTTCATGTCTATGATGAACTATGCCTTTGATATCAAAAATGCCACAGACTCTCTTCTTGGTCTTATAAATGACCTTCTCGACATATCCAAGATAGAATCAGGAAAGATGCATCTTGTGGAGCAGGAGTATGATACTGCTGATCTCTTAAGGTCCATCGTGTCCATGATCAGAGTAAAGAGTACGGAAAAAGAACTAACTTTTGACGTGGTTGTAGATGAGATCATGCCTCAAAGGTTTTATGGTGATGCGGGAAAAATCAAACAGATAGTCCTTAACCTTCTTACCAATGCTGTCAAATATACGGATAAGGGAGGCTTTATTCTTAGTGTTTCCATAAAAGAACGCACGAATGATAAAGCAAAATTATCTTTTTCTGTAAAAGATACAGGAATCGGCGTAAAGCAGGAGGATATGGATAAGCTCTTTACTGCTTACGAAAGACTCGACGAGCAGAAAAACAGCGGAATTCAGGGCACGGGACTTGGACTTGATATATCAAGAAGATTTGCAGAACTCATGGGCGGGAGCCTCATCTGCGAAAGTGTATACGGAGAGGGATCTGAATTTATTCTTTCCATAGAGCAAAAAATTGTAGATGATACGCCGATAGGTCTTTTTGTGGAGCATGATGATAAAACTGCAAAAGGTCCTTATGTGCCGCAGTTTATTGCACCTGATGCGGATGTGCTGGTGGTTGATGATAACCCTATGAACCTGAATGTTATAAAGGGTCTTCTGAAGGCTACCAAGATATTTGTAACAACTGCAGGCGGCGGCGAGGAATGTCTGGAAAAAATGAAGACAACAAGGTTCAATGTTGTGCTTCTTGACCATATGATGCCCGGAATGGACGGCGTCGAGACGGTGGCCAAGATCAGGGAAACCGATAAGGAAATCCCGGTCTATGCCCTTACAGCCAATGCATCAGTGGGGGAAGAATTCTATAAGTCCAAGGGCTTTACCGGGTATCTTGCAAAGCCTATTGACAGTGAAGCTCTTGAGAAGACTATCATGAAACATCTTCCTGAGGAGATAATGTTCAAGCCGACAAAGGAGGATGCAATAGTTGAGCTTGAAACAATTCCTGAGGAGCTCTCATGGATAGGCGAAACAGAGGGAATAACAGTTGATGAGGGAATAAAGAACTCCGGTGGAATATCGGCATTTATTTTCTCTTTAAAGCTTTTCCTTGAAACTATCGACGGAAATGCAAAGGTAATAAAGGATGCCTATGATGCAGGAGATATCAGGCTTTACACCATAAAAGTCCATGCACTGAAGAGTTCTGCAAGGATCATAGGAGCAGAGGCTCTGTCAAAGTTATGCGCAGAACTTGAGGATGCCGGCAACAGGCAGGATACTGATTTTATCGATATGTACACTGAAGAGCTCTTGCAGGATTATCTTAAATACAAGGATAAACTGGCGAGACTTTCCGAAAGTACAGAAAAGGTGGATAATAAAGATAAGGAAGAAATCTCTGAGGATGAGCTTAAGGATGCCTATGGGGCTTTAAAGGATTTCATACCTCAGATGGATTATGATGCAGTTGAACTGATATTAAAGGATCTGAATGAATACAAACTTCCTAAGGAAGATGAGGAGCGGATCAGCAAGCTTTCCGGCATGCTTAAGGTCTTTGACTGGGAAGGAATGGAAGAACTAATAAATCAGTAGTCAGAAACGAGGAGAAAATGTATGTCTGACGATCGCATGATTGTAATTGGAGAGAAGGCATCCTTTATCGTCCGGGTACTTATCAGTAAGGCTCAGGATGCCGGCATAAAATGCGAATATGTGCCCTGCGTTATAGATGAAATTGACAAGAAACTGGAGGGGGCAGCTCTTGTTACGCTTTATATGGATGAAGATTCCCTGCCTCATGAGGATATAATCCACTTCCTTAAGGACAAAATGGATGAGAAGAACATGCAGATGATCCTTATAGGAGAGCAGCGCGATATTCAGCGTATCGGGAATCATATACCTAAAGAGATGATATACACCATTTTTACCCGCCCTGTCGATAACGCGGAATATATCAGCACGGTCAAGGATTATATTAAAAAAGTCAGCATGGGAGAGTTCAGGAAGAGCATTCTCGTAGTTGATGATGATCCTAACTATCTGGCTATCGTAAGGGAATGGCTTAAGGAGGATTATAAGGTATTCATGGCTAATTCCGGCCTTCAGGCCATTAAGTGGCTTGGGAAAAACAGTGTAGATCTTATCCTTCTTGATCATGAGATGCCTGTAACAAGCGGTCCTCAGGTTCTTGAAATGTTAAGAAGTGATGAGGAAACCAAGGGAATTCCTGTCATGTTCCTTACGGGAAAAAGTGACAAGGAAAGCGTAATGGCTGTGGTAGCCTTAAAACCTGAAGGATATTTTCTTAAGACCATACACAAGGAAGAACTTTTGGAGAAACTGAAGGAATTCTTTATACTGCATAAATAAGTAGGTATTACATGTATGATTTTATAAGAGAAAATCAATTGAATATCATGCTGCTCTTATGCGGAGCCTGCGGGATTCTGACGTTTCTTCTCATTATTACAAGATTTCTTACAATGATCAGAAAATGGATCCTGATCCAGATGGAGCTTGTGGCCTTTTTTCTTCTTTGGTTTGACAGACTGGCATATATCTATTCCGGAGATGTCTCATCCAAGGGCTACGTTATGGTGCGCCTTAGCAACTTTATGGTGTTCTTCCTGACCCCGGCTATAGTTCTGGGATTCAATATGTTTATCTGGAACTACCTCTCTGAAGAGGGAGGCATGGATAAGCATCCGAGGCGCCTTTTAGTAACGGGGTATGCGTCCGGAGCAGCAATGCTTCTGGCAGTTATTTCTGCTCTTACAGAGTTATACTATTACTTTGATGAAAGGAATGTCTATCACAGGGGGCCGGGTTTTCTTATTGCATATATAATCCCGATAGTCTGCCCTCTGATCCAGTGGAGTGTTGTATTACAGTATAAAAAGAAATTCAGCAAACTTATTTTTATTTCCATGCTCCTTTATATATTTGTGCCCATATTCTGCGGAATACTGCAGATTTTTACCTATGGAATTTCAATAGTCAACATGGCGATGGTGGCTGTTTCCGTAAGCCTTTATATCTTTATGTATCTTGACCTGAACAACACGGTTGAGCATGCTCATGAGATTGAGATTAAGACCATGCAGGGGCAGCAGAGGCGTATGCAGAGAGTCTTTGACCAGATAGCAAAGGCCTTTGTGGCAGCAGTAGAAAAGAAGGATGACTTTACAAAGGGAAATGCGGTAAAAGAAGCTGAATATGCCAGAAAGCTTGCAAAGCTTGCGGGAAAAGATGAGGAGTTCTGCGAGAAGGTTTATTACGCAGCGCTTCTCCATGATGTAGGAATGATCGGTATTCCGGACTCCGTTATAAAAAATGATACAGATCCGGGAAAATATGACTATGAGACCATAAGGCAGAAGCCAGTTATCGGAAAAGAGATCCTTGCAAATATCACTGAATATCCATACCTTTCAGAAGTGGCTGCCTATAGCCATGAAAGATACAACGGAACAGGTTATCCGGAGGGATTAAAGGGTGCGGAAATTCCGGAGATAGCCAGAATTGTGGCTGTTGCGGATGCCTATGTGACCATGACGACCCCAAAGAGATACCGGGATGCAAAGCCTGAATTTGTGGCACGAGAAGCCTTTATTAAGGGCCAGGGTGCTGAGTTTGATCCTGTGTATGCTGAACTAATGGTCAAGATTATTGACGATGAGGGCAGGGAAAAAATCCGCGATGATATTTCACTGGTTGAAAAAGAACTTTCCTTTGAGAAGTATCGCGAAACAGTTTCACTTGGTATACCGGTAACCGGAAAAATAACCAATATTACATTTAAATGTGATCTTTCAAAGAATAGTCCCAGTGGCTTCAGCGCTCCTTCCATAATTCTTTTTGATTCCTATGACAGGCGTGTGCACGCTGAGGCAAAAGCCATCAAGGTATACCACTATATTGAATATGGAGAAGTATGGTTTGACAACCACAGCATTACAACAGCTGCCAGGAAGATAGAAGAAACCATGCTTGAGACTGAAAAAGGTCTTTTGGGAAAAGGCGAGTACACAATTGTCTGTGCCAAGTATGAGGACCACTTAAAGCTTACAATGACCAGTCCTGAAAATAAGAAAGAGGTCATTGTTGCGCTTATGGATGGTTCAACTTCCGTATACTTAGGAATTACCGGAGAATACTGTAAAGTATCAGGTATCGAGATTGTTCAGACCGAGGAAGAGGCGGACGTTACCTATATTCCAAGAATCTCGGAAGAGATAAGTTACATCGACCATATGGAGTCTGACATACCAAATATCCAGATAAATCAGACACGTTCTTCCTCCACGGAGGGAATAGAGGTGGTCGGAAAGCTTAAGCTGGCCTTCCATTCAATGAGCCTTCCGATAGCAAACTTTGTATGGCACTGTCCTTATGTGGTTATTTTTTCTTCTGACAACGGACGTGTTCAGGGCAGAAACTACAGGGAATACGCACTTATAAAGATAAACGGCGAGTTGGAAAACAAATATGAATTTGCCGAGAATTCTTTTTCCATGAAAAGAAAGGACAGTTTCCCGGGATGGGAAGCATGGAAAGAAAAGAACAGAGAAGGGCTTGACTGCGAGATAAGCTTTGAGAGAAAGGGAAATCGCATAATTACTTCAACTGAAAATCTCGGAATTATCATAGATAATGTTACAATTATTAGTGAGGTCCCTGATAAGGTATATGTGGCGCTGACAGGAGACAGATGTGCCCTGACCGATATCAGGATCAAATAAAAAAAAGTATTTATAAGAGGGGAAAAGAAAAATGAAAAGAAAACTACTTGCGATTCTGTTGACTGCACTTATGGTTACCGGATGTGGTGCCCAGAAAGCTCCGGCATCTTCTGAAAGTACCGGAGCTGCCGGTGATGGCGACGTTTCAGGGAAGATCGTTATCTATACTTCCATGTATGATGACATTATCGATGCAATGGAAAAGGAGATGAAACAGGTCTTTCCTAATCTTGAGGTTGAGTTTTTCCAGGGGGGAACCGGAACAATTCAGTCCAAGATTGCAGCAGAAATGGATGCAGGAAAAATGGGCTGCGACATACTTATGGTTGCTGAGCCTTCCTATTCACTGGAATTAAAGGAACAGGGAGTTTTGCATTCCTATAAATATGCTGATGCAGATAAGCTGATGTTTGAGTATGATCCGGATGGATACTGGTATCCTGTACGTACACTTAATATGATCCTTGCTTATAACCCGGATATTTATGATAAGTCTGAAGTGCCTCAGACCATGGAAGATTTTGCAAAGGATGCTTCCGTAAAGGGAATGATCTCAATGAGTAATCCTTTGACTTCAGGAACAGCCTATGCTTCTGTAGTAGCTCTTCTTGACAAGTATGGCGAGGACTATTTCAAGGCACTTGGTCAGCAGAATGTTGCTATAGAGTCAGGGTCTGTTGCTCTTACCAAGCTTGAGACCGGCGAATGTAAGGAAATAATGATCCTTGAGGAATCTGTTCTTAAAAAGCGTGAGGAAGAGGGCTCTTCTCTGGAAGTTATTTATCCTGAGGACGGCTCCATTCCTGTTCCTTCAACAATTATGATCATTGATGATAAATACAGTGCAAATGCCAATGCCAAGGCTGCAGAAGCCGTTGAGGAATACTTCTTATCGCCTGCAGGACAGGAGCAGATCATAAAGGGCTGGATGTATTCTGTAAGAAGCGATGTGGATAAGTATCCATACGACGCAGCACCTTTATCAGAGACACTTAAAAAGGCAATTCCTGTAGATTGGCAGAAGTGTTATAAACAGCGTGAAGAGATCCGTACCATGTTCCAGGAATATGTAACAGTTCCGGAATCATGATCTTTCTGGGGAAACAGGATTACATGTCAGCAGGGGGAATGATGTGAAGACGGAAAAGCGCGTTTACTTCGATATCAAATGGATCTTTATTGGGGCAATTATACTGTTTCTGTTTGTGTTTCAGGTTTTTCCATTGGGATATCTTGTCATAAGAATGTTCTTTGAATCGGGACATTTTTCTTTGACGGGACTTGAGAGGATTTACTCCTATGCACTTAACTGGACCTGCCTCAAAAATACAATAATTACAGCTACGTTTTCAATGATCCTTGGCGTGATGATTGCCTTTCCACTGGCCTGGCTGGTGGGAAGGACCAATCTTTACGGCAGGACTTTTTTTAGAACACTGTTTGTCATGACATATATGGTGCCGCCTTATGTGGGTGCTATGGCATGGCTACGTCTTTTAAATCCAAAGGTTGGCACCCTGAATGTCTTTTTACAGAAGATATTCGGGCTTGAAAGTGCGCCCTTTAATATCTATTCCATCGGGGGACTTATCTGGGTCCTTTCCACCTTCTATTATCCCTATGCGTTTATTACAATATCCCGGGCCATGGAACACATGGATCCGTCTCTTGAGGAAGCTTCAAGGATTTCAGGAGCATCTCCCATAAAGACGCTTATTACGGTAACTCTTCCGCTAATGCTTCCGTCAATTGTTGCAGCGGCTCTTATGGTCTTTGTGGCAGCTTCCTCATGTTATGGAATACCGTCTATCATTGGTGCTCCGGGCAAGATTTACACAGTTACCACCAGAATAGTAGACTACGTCTATGTGGGATCACAGCAGGGACTTACCGATGCCACGGCACTGGCAGTCTTTCTTATGGTCCTTTCTCTGATTCTTTTGTATATTTCCAAATTCGTTGTTGGGAAAAAAGAGTATATAACTGTCGCAGGTAAGTCTGTAAGGCCGGATGTGGTGGATCTTGGAAAATGGAGGATTCCGCTGACTGTCCTGGTTGGTGCTTTTGCTTTTATTGTGATAGTACTTCCTTTTGCCACGGTATTTACGACTTCATTTACTGTAAATATGGGTAAATCCTTCTTTGAACCGGGAAATATCACCACAAAATACTGGGGCATAATCACCTCCAGAAGCTCGATAATAAAGTCAATAAAGAACAGCTTTGCATCTGCTATATGGGCGGCATCTCTTGGTATGGTCATCTGCCTCATAATGGCTTACCTCTTGGAGAGAACCAAGGTCAAAGGAAGGAAAATACCTGACTTTTTGATAACAGTAGGAAGCGGAACTCCAAGTGTTGCCATTGCCCTTGCTCTTACCATGACAATGTCCGGAAAATTTGGCATAAATATCTACAACACAATGTTTATCCTGGTTGTGGCTTACATGGTAAAGTACATGCTGATGGGAATGAGGACCATGGTGTCAGCTTTTTCCCAGATAAGTCCATCCCTGGAGGAAGCTGCGCAGGTCTCAGGAGCCGCCTGGCTATTAAGGTTAAAAGATGTGCTGATGCCCCTGCTTCTTCCGTCCATAGTTGCAGGGTGGTTTCTTATCTTTATGCCTTGCTTTTATGAACTGACCATGTCGAATCTGCTTTATTCGGATCAGACCAGGACGCTTGGTGTTGACCTTTATATCTATCAGACCTATCACAGCCAGCAGACAGCATCGGCTCTTGCCAGCGGAATTCTTATTCTTGTAACAGTACTGAATCTGCTTCTTTTCAAATTAACTAAAGGGAAGTTTTCTATATAAGAAACTTGTGGTGTATTTTGCCGGTTACGGTATACGTATAGGACAGGATAAACTCAGATTATAAACTGGAGCTATTGAAGGAGTATGCATTATGTCAGTGATAGAGCTATCACATGTTAGTAAAAAATTTGGGGATGTTACAGTTTTGAATGATTTTTCGGATAAATTCATTGACGGAGAGTTCATTACGCTTCTTGGCCCCTCCGGCTGTGGCAAGACAACGATGCTTAGAATGATCGCGGGATTTGAAAAGCCATCAACAGGAGAAATCAGGATTGACGGCAATATTGTCAGCGGAGGCGGAGTATTTGTGCCTCCGGAAAAACGTGGTATCGGAATGGTTTTCCAGACCTATGCCGTCTGGCCCCACATGAATGTCTTTGACAACGTGGCCTATCCCTTAAAGATACAAAAGAAATCCAAGCAGGAGATTAGGGAAAAAGTCGAGCAGGTTCTTGGTATAGTTCACCTTAGCCAGTACATAAAGCGGATGCCCTCAGAGCTTTCCGGCGGTCAGCAGCAGAGAGTTGCTCTTGGAAGGGCTCTTGCAGCAGAACCCAAGGTACTTCTTTTGGATGAACCATTATCAAACCTTGATGCCAAGCTCCGTGAGGAGATGCGCTTTGAGATAAAAGAAATTGCTAAAAAGCTCAATATAAATGTGGTCTATGTAACCCACGACCAGAGCGAAGCCATGACTATGTCAGACAGGGTGATAGTCATAAACTCGGGAGTTGTACAGCAGCAGGGAACGCCGGTTGAGGTTTATACCAGACCCACGAATCCTTTTGTGGCGGACTTTGTTGGTAAGGTAAATTTTCTTAAGGGAACTGCTTCAAACGGCAGGATACAGCTTGAAGGAACACAGGAATCTCTTTTATATAACGGGGACTTAAGCGGCAGAGTTGATGTTGCCATACGCCCTGAGAATATCCATATTGTCCCACTTTCAGATGACGGCATAAAAGGGAAGATTGTCTCCGAATACTACATGGGAGAAAATAACGACTGCCGGATACAGCTTGGACAGAATCAGATTCGAACTATTGCTGATGCCGGTTCCTACGGAAAATGGAGCGGTCAGGATATAGGACTTGAGATATCTGATTTTATGGTATTTCCTGAAAGCGGCGAAGATTATCATAAGATACTTACTTGAATTAAAAATTCAAATGCGTGTTTCTGCATTATACGTTACTGTTCACTCGCTTGCAGCTCGCTCCAGTAACGAATTCGCGCATTCATTCCATATCGACTTCGTCGAAGGAATGCGCTCACTCCTGATTCATTTTCTCACGAAATGCGCAGCAGAGTGCGCATTTCTGTCTGAACA
>JAFPVA010000241.1 GCA_017413105.1 Butyrivibrio sp.
GACCAGTGGCGCGATTATTTTTATTGTCCATCACTTTCCAGTGATGTGCTTCTTACAAAAGGTGTAAAAAAAGCAGGAAAGGGAAATGACAATATTATTTCTAACGGCTCTATCATAGCTGTTAACGAAGGCCAGTGTATGATCCTCGTTGATCAGGGACTGATTACAGAAATCTGTGCTGAGGCCGGCGAATTTGTTTATGATACATCAACAGAGCCATCCATTTTCTATGGCAATCTTGGTGAGAATATCGTAGCTTCCTTTAAGGAATTCGGCAAAAGAGTTGGATTTGGCGGAGCTACAGCCAAGGATCAGAGAGTTTACTTCATAAATACAAAAGAGATTTTAGGAAATAAATACGGCACAGTTAATCCTGTTCCTTTCCGCGTTGTTGACACAAACATCGGTCTGGATATGGATGTAAGCCTTAAGTGCCACGGCGAATACAGCTACCGCGTAGTTGATCCTGTTCTTTTCTACAAGAACATCTGCGGAAATGTTTCAGGCGAGTTTACAAGAGACAAGATCGACTCTCAGCTTAAGAGCGAGCTTCTCACAGCACTTCAGCCTGCATTTGCTAAGGTTTCCGATATGGGAATCCGTTACAGCTCACTTCCGGGACACACAACAGAGATTGCTGATGCCCTCAATGAAGTTCTTTCCAAAAAGTGGACAGAGTTCTACGGCATCAAGATTTCAAGCTTCGGCGTAAGCTCAGTTACAGCATCTGAAGAAGATGAGAAGACTATCAAGGAGCTTCAGAGAGCAGGCGCTCTTAGAAATCCTAATATGGCTGCTGCTACAATTGCCAGCGCACAGGCACAGGCTATGCAGGACGCTGCAAAGAACACTGCTACAGGTCCTATGATGGCATTTGCAGGAATGAACATGGCTCAGCAGGCAGGCGGCATGAACGCTGGTCAGCTCTTTGAAATGGGCGCTCAGCAGAATGCTCAGGCAGCTCCACAGATGGCTCCTCAGGCAGCTTCAGGCTGGACTTGCTCCTGCGGCGCAGCAAATAACGGCAACTTCTGCACAAACTGTGGTAAGCCAAGACCTGCCGCTAACTGGACATGCTCCTGCGGAACAGTGAACACAGGTAACTTCTGTACAAATTGCGGATCAAAGAGACCTTGATGTGAGGTTTATATGGCTTTACAAGAATACGAGTGCCCCGCCTGTGGCGGAGCCATGGAATTTAATCCCAAGACACAGATGCTCAAATGTCCTTACTGTGACTCTGAGTTCAATGTCAAGGATTATGTTGCAAATCACAACTCCGAAGGAGAAGGGGAACTGGCTGACGGCTACAACAGTTCAGCTCAGTCGACAGACTCACAGCCGCTCTACGTATATAGATGCGGCTCCTGCGGAGGAGAAATTCTGGCCACTGAATCCCTCGGCTCTACAAAGTGCCCTTTTTGCAGCAACAACGTAGTAGTTAAGGAAAAATTCACCGGCCAGTTTAAGCCGGATGCAATCATCCCATTCAAGCACACCAGAGATGACGCAATGGAAACTTACAGAAAACACGTCAAATCCAAGAAACTCGTTCCTAAGGTTTTTCTTGATGAGAACCATATCGACGAGCTTAAGGGTATCTATGTACCTTTCTGGCTTTTTAACGCCACAGAAAGCTTTGACGGAAGTTATGAAGCTACCCGCGTCAGAACCTGGAGTGACAGTCGCTATCAGTACACTGAGACCAAGTATTATAACGTTCAAAGAGCCGGCACCGAGGATTTCGAAAATGTACCGGTTGATGGATCCAAGGAAATGCCTGATGACCTCATGGAATCCCTTGAGCCCTTCGATGTAAACGAAATGGTGCCCTTTAACATGGGTTACCTTGCCGGCTTTTTGGCAAATAAATACAACGTGTCTGCTAAGGAAAACGAGCCCCGTGCTCTGGCCAGAATGAAAAATTCAGTCGCACTGGATTTCAAGCAGACCATCAGTGGATATTCTTCTGTCAGAACCCTGAGTGAGAACACCGGAACCATTAAATCATCGCATAAATACGCCCTTTACCCGGTCTATGTCCTCAATACTTCCTGGCAGGGCAAGAACTATCTCTTTGCGATGAATGGACAGACCGGTAAATTTGTGGGAAATCTTCCCTTTAGTCTGGCCCAGGCTGTTAAATACTATATTCCTATAGCAGCAATAGCCTCATTGATTTCCTTCATAATCTATTACATGTTTATCTACTGACATTATTTAAAGAAAAGAATATATGAAAACAGCAAAATACATTAAACCATTTATTGGAATCTGCCTTGTAGCAGTTTTTCTGATCATGGTGCTGGCGCCTTGCAAAACAGTCCTGGCTAATGACCTGTGGGATAGCTATGAAAAGCCGGATCAAAGGCTTAAGGACAGGCTTGTTGATGCCGCTGATCTTCTAAGTTCAAGCGAAGAAGAGCAGCTCCTTAATCGCCTGAACAGTGTCAGTCAGAAGCACAGTTCAAATGTAGTTCTTCTGACCACTGATGATTATTCCGGATATATTCAGGATTTTGCCGATGATTACTTTGACTACAACGGCTTTCAGGCTGATTATGACGGAAGCGGAATTCTCTTTATGCTCAGCATGGAGACAAGAGAGTGGGCCTTCAGCACCAGTGGTACTGCCATATATGCCTTTACAGACTATGGTCAGGAATACATGACAGAAAAAATGCTGCCCTATTTAAAGGATGGCGATTACTACAATGCATTTTCCACCTATATTGATCTTGCGGATAGTCTTCTTACCATGTATGAAGAAGGCAATCCCCTGGATGTTAATAATTCGAGAGAACCCGGTAATATCTATGCCGGTATCGCAGGTTCTGTAGCGATAGGACTCATTGTTGCCCTTATAGTTGTAGGCATAATGGCATCCGGCCTCCACACTGTTCATATGAACGACAGCGCCGCCGGCTACCAGTCTCACTCAGGCATAAAAATGCAGGTTCATCATGATACCTATGTAAGAACCACCACATCCAGGACAAAGCTTCCGGACAATGACCGTTCCAGCGGTGGTGGTGGCGGAAGCTCAATCCACACCTCAAGTTCCGGTTCCTCCCATGGCGGAAGTCATGGTCATTTCTAAAAGGAAGACCCCTGCGCAGCGTATAACGCACAGCACAGGGGTTTCTTATCGGTTTCTTATCTATGAAATGTAATCTTATTTTTATATTTTATTAAGTGCATTAATAATCAACAGGCTGTATACTATATTTGTGGTAATAGGAGGCTTTTTGTGAATATTGCAATCAGGGTCAAATCATTTTCTTTGTCCTTACTGGCTATATTTTTATTCTCCACAACTATAGCCTTTTTAGGGTCAAACAATTACAAATCGCCGAAACTTCATGATATGGTTCAGCTGAACTCGGGCTGGACTGTTAAATATGCTTCAAACACCTATTATCCGGACGTTCTATCTGAAACAAAGCTTCCCGTTGCCAACCTGCATGATGTAATTACTCTTACAAGCACGCTTCCCGATGCCGGAATTTCGCCGGCAATCCTTCATTTCAGAAGTATCCTTTCCTGTGTTGATGTATATTTTGAAGGGGCTCTTATTTATTCCTATGGTCATGATTACGTTGCCGAAGGAAAAATGCTCCCAAAATTTCACCACTTTGTTTCTCTCCCCAAAAACTATGGCGGAAAGGAAATCAAGATAATAATCACCGCTCAGGAGGATGATGCTTTTTCAGGATTATCACCTGTCATGCTTGGAAATGAAGAGGATGTTTCAAGAGCTGTTGCTCAGGATGGCAGGCTTTCCCTTGCTATCGGCGTTTTCCTGGTGATGTTTGGCTTTGTCCTTGTAATTCTTTCTCCATTTTTTATTTTCACCGGAAGCCATGATGCAAGTATTGCCTTCAGCGGCTTTATTTCACTTCTTCTGGGCTTTTATATTCTTTGCTTTAACGATCTTTTCTGGCTGTTTTCCGATCAGCCTGCTTTTTATACCTTTTTGGAGTACATCTCACTTTTTTCCATTCCTACGGGTATCATAGGCTTTCTTACCGCTGCAGGGCAGATTCCTCACAGAATAGTCGGAATCACCTTCTGGATTATAAACGCAGGATTTGTCATCGTTACGGCCATTCTTCATTTGACTAACCTTGTACATATATGCCACTTTGTATCATGGCTACATGTCTTTTCCCTTGTAGAGGGTGTTTATATCATAATTGCCCTGATAATAAAGGATTACCAAAGATTCAAAAAAGCGGACGAGCTTGCCACCAGAAGCAGATCAACTGCCATGCTTATTCTTGGTCTTATTCTCTTTACAGGCTGCGCCGTAGTTGACATTGTAAAGTTCAACTTCATGAAATTTATTGGTATCGGAGAAGTCAACACTGATATTAGTTTTATGACGGTAGGAGCTCTTTTCTTCATCCTCTGTCTTGTGCTTAATTACTTCTACCACTGTATCGAATTCATCAGTGAGTCCAATATAAAGATGGAGCTTGAAGGACTTGCTTACAATGATGCCCTCACAACTCTTTCCAACAGATCAAAATGCGAGCTGGTATTAGCCGAGCTTACAGGATCCTACACAATAGTAAGTATCGATCTTGATCACTTAAAATATACCAACGACAATTACGGCCATTCAGAAGGTGACCGACTTATTAGCGGCTTTGCAAATATTTTGAAAAACAGTTTCACCGACGCATCTCTCATAGGAAGAATGGGAGGCGATGAATTTATCATAGTTTTACCATACATAGATAATAATCGGGTCGAGAGAGACTTAACCTGTTTTAATGATCTTATGGAGTATCGCAACACCATCGATACCCCTCTGAAATATTCTGCATCTTACGGGTTCGCTGCCAGCAACGACAGCGGTTTTCAGCATGCCGCTACCGCTCACCAGGTATACCTTCTTGCCGATACAAGAATGTATAAAATGAAGAGCGCTCATCACGCCCAGTCCCTTGGGCGCTTATACGACGACCTCGTAAATAACAAAGAGGGAGGTGCTTCGAATGAATAAAAGACGCTTCCTCCCGTTCCTTAACGCTACGCTCCTTGCTGCTGCAATTCTTTTGCTATGTACTCTCACTCTTACCTATAAACCAGTTTATCCTACTCAGACTCTTGATGAGGGCTGGGACGTCACCATCAATGGCGTTCACAGTGAAAATGTTACTCTCTCGAAGTTTTACGAGATTCTGGACGGCAACATGTCTCTCGGAGATCATATTGTCATGGCTAAAGTCCTGCCTGATATAGGTTATCTTCCTAATCCGGCACTTATATTCAGAACCAGATATACCACTTTGAACTGCTATCTGGACGGCAAGCTTCTGTACAGCTTTGGAGATGATCTGTATCAGAAAAACAATTTCCTTGGCAAACTCTATCAGATTATAACCCTGGATACAGACTATATTGGTAAAATTCTTGTTTTTGATATGTATGTGGCAGAAGACTCACCATTTACCAAGTTAGATCCACCTCTTCTAGGCACTCATCAGGATGTCGCAGGAGAACTGATACACTCCAATCTTATAGTAATAGGAACCGGAATTTTCCTATATATTTCCGGCATCTGTTTCCTCTGCATGGCACTTTTATTTGTCACTACCGTACCGGAAGTAAAGAGCCTTCTTTTTGGTGCAGTTTTCAGTATTAATCTGGGTGTTTGGCTATTATCCTATTACAATATGCTCTCAATGTTCATATATACACCTTATGAGACTCAGATAGAGTATCTTACCCTCTATCTGATAGTACCCTACTGTTACCTGCTCTTATATTACATATTAGATCTTAAAGGGGATCGGGTTTTCATGGCAATCATGACTGCCGGCTGCGGAATCCCTCTGCTGCAATTTATTTTGCATTTTGCATTCAATATTCACCTTAGGGTTTCGCTTCCTCTTTACCACATAGACGGTCTTTTTGGATTTGGCCTGATTATCTTTTACCTCGTCAGGAATTCCCGCAAGAAAAAATTGGAAGCTTCAGCCCAGGTACAGATAGCCGGAATCCTTTGCTTTGCAATAGCTCTGTTGATACACTTTTTGATTTATTACATTGAGTCATTTCATATTTCATTTAATTCATTCTTCTCCATGTTGGTTATCTCTGCCGGATGCCTTTTGTTTGTAATGTGCCAGATATCCACCTATATGATCTTTATCACAGACAATTATGCAAGGAAACAGGAGAATATTTCCCTGTCTCACCTTGCCTATGCTGATGGTCTTACCAACCTGGCCAACAGAGCAAAGGCTGAAAAATATTTGAATGATCTGGATGACTCAGATGAAGATTACTGCATAATAAGCATCGACCTCAATGGCCTAAAGCCCATAAATGACAAATTTGGGCACCCTACCGGTGACAAGTACATCATGGACTTTGCCAAAGTCCTTGCCAATACCTTTGACGAACAGGCCTTGTGCGCCAGAGTCGGCGGAGATGAATTCTTAGTCATAATGCCAAACAGTACAAATATAGATATCGGTGGTCTGATAAATCGAATGAACAGCGCCCTTAATGTATTAAATGCGCTTTATACAGAATATCACAGAAGTGTTGCCACAGGCTTCGCCTTCAGGCATGAATTCAAGACTCCGACTGCCCACAAAGTCTACATGCGGGCAGATCAGAGAATGTATGAAGAAAAGCGTAAAATGCATGAGGAACTTGGTATCCACAGCAGATTATAATAAGACTCTTAAAGAATGAAGTGTACTCCAACAAATACCGCAAGGAAAGCAATGTTTAGCAGGGTGAATACCAGAATGTAGGCACCCTGCTTATTTTTGTATTCCCCGGAAAAGAACTTAAAAGAAATAAGGCTCGCCATTGATGCAATGAGTGTTCCCAAACCTCCTGCGTTGACACCTATAAGAAGCTCCTTAAAGTCCCTGGTAAAGCCGGAGAGCATCAGAGTTGCAGGAACGTTACTCACAAACTGACTGGCTATTACAGAAACTGCAAACTCGCGACCTTCCGTAAGGGTTCCCAGCAGTTCTTTTACCGCATCAATTCTTGCCATGTTTCCGGTAAATATGAAGAAGCCAATAAAGGTAAGAAGCAGCATATAGTCTGCTCTGAAAAGAATCTTATAATCCATTCCCAGAACTACTACAAAGACTATTCCCGCCATTACATACCAGGGAATGACCCTTAAGACCGAAAGCAAAGCTATCGCAAAAAGAACCAGATATATTATTATCTGGATTTTGCTTCCGAACTCTTTTAATACCGCAAAATCAGATGATACCGCGATTTCTTTGTTTTTATCCGGCAAAAAGAAAATACAGATTACCAGAAGCACTGCTGCCACCAGAGTATACGGAATCATACATCCCACAAATTCTCCAATGCTCATTCCCGTTGTGCCGTACAGGTACAGGTTCTGAGGATTTCCGATAGGTGTTGACATGCTTCCAAGATTTGCTGCTATCGTCTGAAGCACAATTACAGGAATCATCAGATCTTCTCTTCCACAATTTTTCAGAATAAGAATTGCAAAGGGCACAAAGGTAATAAGTGCAACGTCATTGGTTATAAGCATACTTCCAAAAAAGCACATGAATATAAGAACGGCAGAAAGCTGCCATCCTTTTTTTGCCTTCGAAAGCAGTGTCTGACCGGTCTTTTCAAAAACTGAGTTTTCCTTTAAGCCCTGGATAATAATCATCAGTCCCCAGAGAATTCCCAGGGACCTTAAGTCTATGTACGATACGTACTTGGCATCGGGCCTTACTATAAATGCCGATACAAATGCCAGAATCCAGGCAATGCTAAGTACAGGATCTTTTTTGAATCTTTCAAACATCTTTTTTCTCCGGTTTACTTAAAAGAAGCTCCACGTATCTTTTCGCTTCTTCCTTTGATACAGTTTTGTTTAATCCGAAAGCCTTCTCTTCAGATTCCGGCATTATCCCCCGCTCATATACCTGAGCAATGGCATTGGCGCAGACACGGCAGTCATAAATATCCTTTAGCTGTGCTGCGCTTTTCCACTCCACATCAGGGATCTGCAAGACATTTAGCATAAATTCATGGATAATCCTGGCACATATCTTCCTGGACAGCTTAAGTTCCAGCTTTTCCGGCGGGTAATTATCCAGAAAGTATTCCAGATAATAGCCCATTCCATCTGCCGGAAGATCCTTGCCGGTCTTCTCTGCATATTCATTTATAAGGTAATCAAAAAACTCTTTCTCAGTCATGAAGCTCAATCCTCTGGCGTAACAATGAGTGTGACATTATCACAGGCTTTTATTTCGTCCACCTTAAAAACTCCGGTGGTGTTCTCTGTTATTTCTCCGGACCAGACATCTTTTACCGAGTAGCTCTTTCCCCTGAAGATCCAGTCTCCCAGGAATTTCTTGAGATCGCAGAGTTTTACCTGATAGTGATCTGTCTTGTCCTCCTGGCTGACATTGATAAAGCTCAGGGCAAATCTGTTGCCAGAAAGAGGCTTGCAGAGTATGTCAACTCTGTCTATATCCCTTATGTATTCCTTGTCCGGGCTTTCCTTGGCAAGACTTGAGAAGACTCTTTTTGCCTGAATTCCAAGGCTGTCCTGATTTATGGAGATAAGATCGAGGTTAGTGATGATGTCATAAATCTCATCTCCCTTGTTTACACGTCTAAGATCCATTCCCAGCATAAGCGGAGAATTCATCATTGACCACATTGCCATATGTGTTCTGTTCTGGATCATATCAAGACCATTCATTCCGATCATCATCATGTCAGGATCATTCCAGCCCTTATCGAGACCTGCAAACTCATCCATTATGACCGCTTTGCTGTACTGGGTGGTAACGCTGGTGGTGTAGCCCTCAACCCACGCTCCATGACCGGGATCACCGTCAGCTCCAACTCTGAAGGTTATATCATTAAGTATCCTCCAGGAATCGCATACTTTATAGGCCCAGTTCTGAGGCTGTGTCTTTCCCCATTCGCAGGCTGAATAGATTATGTCGTGCTCAGGCTTTATCCTGCTTATCTCCTTGAGAAGTCGTGCATAGGAATTAAGGGTGTTTTCCTGACGCCTGTGATTCATAAGCCTTAATATATTTTCACCCTTTTTGACAGAGATCTCTATTTCCTTACTCCAGGCAAAAGAATCCTCTGCCTCAGTCGGTTCTAGGAAATCATCGTAGAACATCTCTTCATCCACTGAAACCTGAAGCCACTCTCCCTGTCCTTCCTTTTTGCCTGATGCATACTCAACAGAAACAAGGACCTTCGCATCCTCTTTTGCCTCAAGCTTAACAAGTAGTTCACTGCTGCGAGGTCCAACAGGAGAAGCCTCGGGCCCGGTTCCGTCAAAGGTTCCGATTCCTGTTACATGGTCAGCCTCTGCGCTTGCCCTCTCTCCGGAAATGCAGACGTCTTTTATGGTTAATAGACTGTCTTCTCCGGAAATGCTTTCTGTTGTAGTCTTGCCGATGGAATCATCGTTACATAATACTGTCTGCTTTCCAACTCTGACCGCTCTTATATTGGGCGCAAAGGTATACCTGGCATTTTCAGCATTGGAAAAAGTCGCATTGTCCCACAGATAATAGCAATTATCCACCTTAAGGAAATCCACTCCCCAGTCCACATAGCTTCTGGCATCCTCAGCCTCGTGACCACAGGTTCCAACCTCAGCTCCGGCGCAGAGGTTCGTTCCAATATCGTTGTACATACCAAATTTAAGGCCTTTTTCATGGATATAATCAGAAAGTGCCTTAAATCCACTTGGGAATTTCACCTCTTCGTTTGAGAGCATCCCATCAACTCTCTTATCCTTATAGCAGCCATCATCAAGAACTATGTACTCATAACCAAGGTCTTTCAGACCAAGTTCAATGAACTTATCTGCCATCGCTTTGGTAAGCACCTCCGTATTGCCGCTTCCAAAAGCGTTCCAGCTGTTCCATCCCATTGCCGGAAGATGATTTTTCTTTTTACCAAATAAAACTTCCCCATTTCCAAAGCTGTCAAATCTGCCCTCAGCAGGTATTCTGTCCGGTGTCATTTTTGCCCCTTTCCTTTTTCCATGCGTATATATGTGATTCATAAAAATATTTAGTGCCCACAGTACTGTATTATAGCAAGATTTTCCGTGATTTATTTAAAATATTAATTGTTTTTACTGCAAATTTTAAGGCTTTTCAGATAGTCCTTCTGCTCGGGAGTTATCCTGTAACTCTCAACAGCCTTCTGAATGGCCTTGTTATGGGTCCATGGATCCAGCTTTTTATCCTGAATAAAGGTTACTGCATCGTCATACTGCTTTGCCAGTGCTGTTGCAAAGAACCATGCCACCATCATGTTTACGTAGTATTCATCTGACCTAACCGCTGCTACCCTCTCGAGATATTTTATATCGTAGTCTTCATCCAGAAAGTGTTCCATAAGCATTCCAATTGCAAAGCGAATGGTGTAGGTCTCTTTGACCTTTATCCAGACATCGATATGGGAAAGAAGGTCTTCCCTGTTTTTCTTAAAAACCTTAGGTGACATCTGGTCGCAGGTTGCCCAGTTATCCACATAGGGTAAAAAACTCTCAACTCTTTCCATGCAGTCATCATACTTTTTTATCCCGGAAATGATAAAAGCATGTAACTGATTTTCGTCAAAGTATTTATGGGGAAGCTCATCCAGGAATCCTCCGATATCAGGGTCCTTAAGCAGCTCTTTTGCCAGAGAGCGAAGAGCCGGTGTACGGACGCCGATAACATTCTCAGGCTTCACAGTAGGTATCAGCTTTGCCTGAAAATCACGATATTTTGTGTCCTGAAGTGAAAAAAGCCTTTCATTTATTTCCTGTGTGTTCATATTATCCTTTCCCCCACTTACCGTTTGAAAACAACTGTGATATTTTATGTCTGCTCACTCATCAAGGACTTTTCTTGCATAGGAGCAGCTTGCCCCAATCTCGGCGCAGCTACGCTCTGCCTGTTCAATGACTTTGTAGACCAGGCGCCTGGCAATTCCTTTTCCGCCGTATTCCGGTCCGACACCGGTATGATAAATATTCCACCCCTGCTCAGTCACCTGATAGTCGCATTCTCCTATTATCTTTTCCCCGTCCAGAGCAATGCTACGACAGTTCTCATCGTCCATGACAACATCGATATTATGCCTGTAAATACAGCTTAGCGCACCTGACGGACATTCCGAAATAGCCTGCCAGATCTCTTTTGTCTCGGCACGTCTTACATCAATCCAGGGCTTGCGCTTGGGATCAAATGTCTTGGGGCTTCCATGCACACATCTTTTTGCGTGAAAGCATTTGTCCGAATTCCAGAAAACTGCAATGTCATCATTCTCATATAATCTGTGCATATAATCCCTCCTCAATGTGTTTTCCGATATTTGTCGGTTTACGGCATCTTCCGCTGTTTCCCCCGTGTGCATCGGTCCCGCAATATAATTTATAGCGTCTTTTTGGTGTTTATTACAACATAATTCTCCCCGGTCCTTGGATCAGTCTTTTCCTCTGATCTATGATCAAATTCAAACCCACAAGCGCTCTGCAAAGCCTTCGAAGCAATGTTTTTCTCCCGATAACTACACCTGAACTCTTTAGCTCCCTGTTTTTTCGCCTCTGAGCATAAAGCGCTCAGGATTTGTTTGCCGTACCCTTTTCCAACATACTCCGGGCCGATAGCAATACCCATATCCTCATATATTCCGGGTTCTGCCTCTCTCATAGCTGCCCAGCCTATTGCCTTAAGCCCCTCTGCAGCTTTGATATATACAGTAAGCGCATATTTTTCCTTCTTTTGAAACTCCAAAGTCCGAAGCATCCTAGCTCTGGATACTTCCTCGGAAGTATCCACATTCCATAGCATAAATTCAGCGGCTTCCGGTCTACTGGTAATATTACGATACAGCGCCTCCCAATCATCAAACACAGCTTTTTTCAATATAAGATCTTTAGTCTCAATAGTTATCATCGAATAATTCGGAATCTGTATCCATTTTTCATCTTCGCAGATTTGTCTCTGTTCACCGTCCTTAATACTGTACGCTTCCCCATAAAGAGTCTCAACGCCGCCTTCTACAACGATGTAACTACCATTATTCAAAGCAATTATCTCGTGTCCCATGCTGTCTGAGTAAGTAATATCCTCTATAAGCCTCATTCCATCCAGCATTTCATCTTTTAGGGCTTCGAAATGGGGAAATATATTGGTTTTGGTTATCCCAAGACCACTGATCCATCTTTGATAATTTGGATCGATCGCCTCACCCGGAAGTTCCGGACCAGCATATACATTTTCTGCACTGTTCATGGAACCAGCGCTCCAGGCAATGAGAAGTCCATCCCAGTCTTTAAGGCGTTCTTTTAACTTTATTTCATTAAAGAAGTCGTTTTGCGTCGGTACATGACCGCCTGTTAAAATTAACACATCTATTTCAGGAAGTCTTTCTATGATTTCTTTATTTCGTTCATCACACATCATCACTTCCGAAACACTGAGATCACTCATAGGAAACGCACTACTCAGGCAAAATATTACGCTGTCATTTTTGTCATAATCCTTGGGCGATCCACTGATGATCATCACTTTGGAAGCATCTTTCCAAAAAGACTTCATGGTCTTTAGCAGGCCGTTTGATTCCAGTAGTTTTGAAGGAACTCTTTTACCGTCTATTTTTATCTGTCCACCGAGAGCACTTGTAAGAATTGCTTTCATTTTCCATATCCTTCTATAGTTTCCTTAATTCTTTCTTCTTCGTCAATTAGCTTCTAAGCCATCCAATATAGTTCTTTGAATTATCAATTATTATCTCGTTTCTTTATTTTTTAGACCATTTTTCCGTATTTCTTCCAGCTCTTCCGCTTTTGCGCATCGATAGATGGATTTGAAATTCTCTATTGCCTGCGCAAATGTCGCATTTATCAGCATTTGACGGCCTTCTGTGGAGTTAAAATATTCCCCTATATTGTGAGCATTCCAGGCATGCATCTCATCCATGGAGCATAGCGGTCTAGTTATGGGCTGTATAGTCCTTCCAGAATGCTCTCTCAAATATCGCCTGTTCCCACCTAATACAAAGTGATTATGAAGGTCTGCCTTGGGGCATCTGCGAATAGCCTCGATATTACCTTGTTTTAATGCATCTATAAAGTCAATATTCACTTTGCATCCTGCCATCTTTTTCCTTCTCTATTAAAGAAATATCCAAGGTTGATCCTAACCTCACGCCGTCCTATATCATCATTTGTGTAACAACAGGTATCAAAACCTATTAGTTCAAACCCCTCATGCAGGTAAAACCCTATCGCATTGGTGTTACATGACTGTGTCTCAAGAATTATCGCTCTTCTGTTCTGCTTCAGTGCAACCTCTTTTGCCTTGTCCATAAGCCTTTTTCCATATCCCTTGCCTCTGAGAGCATCTGACACCCAAAGCTCTGTAACCAGGAGTCTGTTTGACCACTCTTCAGGGCAGACTTCAATACAAGCCAGAAGCTCTGCATTATCCCCCACAACTCCGAAAGCTTCAGCATTTTCCCAATGATCCTGGTATAAAGAATCCGGAAAATCATATTCCTCAGGCGTATGAATTATTTCTTTTTCAGCTTTTCTTTTAACAAGCTCTATCTTGCAGCCATCACTATCAAGCTGCTTTATTTTGAAATCATAATAGCTGTCGCTCCTTGTAACAAGAGGAACAACAGCTCCTTTCCATTTTTCTTTTGGTAACGATACAATATTCAAGTTATTCTCCTCCCAAATCTTGGTAATCCAGACTACAACAGGTATTGCTCTATTTTATTCTTAATTATATTTGAATTTAGCGGCACTTGTGAAGACTCAAATGTCAGAATCATGTTATCTCCGGCATGATAACCATTCTGTTCATATTCTTCAGATTGCCATAAATCAACATATAATTTATCCGGAATACTACTCGGTTTTATAAGCCTTTTGCAAACACAAAGCCCAAGAATCCACTATTTCTGCGGTTTCTTGGGCTTATTATATCATTCCAGCTCATTTACTCGGAAAATTCAAACCGTTTTTTCCTATTCTTTTCGTACTTCTTGTGCGTATCATTTGATACGCTTTTCGATATATTCATACCGTTCATATACTACTGTACCCAAAGTGTACCCAAAAGCAATATCCCCCGATTCTTAATCGTATTCTGCAACAGCTATTCCATTAACGCGTCCAGCCAAATACTTTCCAACTATAAGACTAACAAGGAGTTTTCCGTCCATGTCACCTTCATAATCGAGTTCAATATCAAAGGTATTATTCTTAAAAGATCCTTGTCTCGAATCTTCTTCAGACTCAAAATCAGAACTGTATTGGTATCCGATCAGTTCTACCGCCTTATCAATCAATTTATCATCGATAATGGTAAACGTATCTGTTAATAACTCATTTATGACTGAACCATATATATCCGCAGATATACATTTGTATGGGAGACAGTATACCCCCTCATCAACATGTTCCCGCTTGAGTTTTTCATCTTCCTCGCTCGTATAAGTTACTGTTGTTCCGTTCTCGAAACGATAAATATATTCTCTACCATTATAGCTTATGGAATGATTTTTTAACTCTTCTTCCCCTAGCTGATACTTTTTTCGAAAATACTGCATTAGATCCTTATCAGAAGTATATAACGAACGAATCCTTAGGGGTTTGAAATAATTCTCTGCTTTAGGGACTTCGCTATATATTTGTTTAAGACGATCATCCTCGCGATATGTATCAAAACTATTATACTCATCCATCGGTAGCAAAACTAATACACTCAAAGATTTACTCATTTTTCCTCTTCTTTCATAATTATAGGATGCAGCTACATTCAACCGATATCAATTAGTAGTCAATTGAAAGTTTCCCACATACCCATTTTTCATGATTACTTACTCAATGCTACCGCCTTGCATTTCGATATATTCTTTCAAATCATCGATAATTCCCTGGTTCCCGGTAGAATTGTATTTTTCATAACAGACATCAATATATCCCGGCACGTCATATTTCTTAAACATATCTGATAAGTCTGAAAATGATTTATTCCATGTCTTGGCCAAAATTGGAATAAGAGTCAATTGCATATTTAGAACTTCTTTATCTCTTGTATCCATAATCAAAACAATCCTTCCCTATGCAATATAGCATCTTCTTAGTTTATTCATTCTTCTTCTTGATCATCGCTTTTGTAATTTACACTTTCAATGAGACCGGTAACCAAATCCCGCAATTGTGCTGCATTTTTATTCGTGATTACAGGCTTTCCGGTTCTTTTTTCCACCGCCAATCGTGCTTCTCCCGCAGCTTCAC
>JAFPVA010000242.1 GCA_017413105.1 Butyrivibrio sp.
CTTGGATAAAATTACAGAAATCCGCACTTGCTGCGGGTTTCGTGAGAACATGATTCAAGAGTCAACCAAGCCCTGCGACGTTAGTCGCCTTCAAATGGCTTGGTTGATACATTCTTGGATTTTATATCCAAGAATGTATACACTTAAAATATAACACGAATCTGACCAATTATTTACAGAAAGGAGTACCCAAAAATGAACAACAGTGCAATAGGTATGCGAAGCGGCACTATACTTGCTCCGGAGGACCAGAAAATCAATGAGTTCCGTATGGAACACGATTCTGTAGGCGATAAAAAGGTTCCCAAATCAGCATATTATGGTGTCCAGTCTTTAAGAGCTGCAGAAAACTTCAAGATTACCGGACTTAGCATGCACCCGGAGCTGGTTACCAGCCTTATCTATATCAAGAAAGCCTGCGCTCTCACCAACTGTGAAGTAGGTAAGCTTGATAAAGAAAAAGCTGATGCGATCATAGCTGCCTGCGATGAGATAATTGACGGAAAGTTCCTTGATAACTTCATCGTTGACCCTATCCAGGGCGGAGCCGGTACTTCCATCAATATGAATGCCAATGAAGTAATAGCCAACAGAGCCATAGAGATCCTGGGCGGTGAAAAAGGTGACTATACCATCATTCATCCAAACGATGATGTAAATAAAGGTCAGTCAACCAACGACGTAATACCAACAGCCGGAAAAATGGCTGCCATAAGGCTCCTAAACAATCTGACTGTTCAGATGAAGTGCCTGCAGGTTGCTCTTTCCAAAAAAGCTACGGAATTTAAAGGCGTTGTAAAGATGGGTCGTACTCAGATGCAGGATGCTGTACCTGTAAGCCTCGGTCAGGAGTTTCAGGCTTATACCGATGCTGTAAGCAGAAATATCTCCCGTCTTGAAATTGCCATAGAAGAAATGCAGAGCGTCAATATGGGCGGAACAGCCATCGGTACCGGAATAAATGCAGACAAGAATTACATAAAAAATATTGTTCCTAACCTCAACAAGGTATCGGAGATGAATCTGAAACAGGCTTCGGACCTTATTGATGCAACCCAGAATCTTGATCCTTTCGTTACTGTTTCAGGAATCGTTAAGGCCTGCGCCGTTACACTTTCCAAGATTGCCAACGACTTCAGGCTCATGTCCTCCGGACCAAGAGCAGGTTTTGGTGAGATAACACTTCCGGCAAAACAGAATGGTTCCTCCATCATGCCCGGTAAAGTAAACCCTGTTATTCCCGAGGTTTTAAATCAGGTAGCCTTCAATGTCATCGGAAATGACGTTACCATCACAATGGCAGCCGAGGCAGGACAGCTTGAATTAAACGCCTTTGAGCCCATCATCTTTTACAATCTGTTCCAGTCCATAGATACTCTTGGATTTGCAGTTGAGACCTTTGTAGATAACTGCGTAACCGGAATCATTGCAAATGAAGAAAGATGTAACGAGCTTGTAAGTAACAGCATCGGAATCATAACAGTTCTTGTTCCTTACATCGGCTATCAGAAATCCGCTGATGCGGCTAAAAAAGCTCTGGCTCAGAATAAATCCGTGCTGGATGTGGTAATAGAGGATAAGCTTCTTGATCCTGACAAAGCCAGAGAATTACTGAATCCAAAGAAAATGCTTTAAGCCCTATGCAAAGAGCCCTCGCTATTGCGAGAGCTCTTTCTTTATGTCAGCCTGCAGCCTTCTTGGGCTTTCGTCCATTAACCAGATTAGAAACAATGATGGTACAGGAAGCATCGCCTGTAATATTCAGCGTTGTTCTTCCCATGTCAAAAATCCTGTCTACACCTGCCACAAGTGCTATACCGTCAATAGGAAGACCAACTGAAGTAAGCACCATGGCCAGCATTACCATTCCCGCTCCGGGAACACCTGCGGTTCCGACCGAGGCAAGAGTCGCCGTCAAAACAATAGTGATCATCTGTGAAAGATCGAGATTTATGCCATAGCAGGAAGCGATGAAGATTGCACAAACGCCCTGATAGATCGCAGTTCCATCCATGTTGATGGTTGCACCCAGAGGAAGGACAAAACCGGATATTTCTTTTGATGCGCCAAGCTTCTCGGTACACTCCATATTGATAGGAAGTGTTCCGACAGAAGATGCACTGGAAAAAGCAAACATGGTGGCAGGAAGCATACCCTTAAAGAACTTTAATGGGCTCATTTTCGCAAGAGTGGATATCGTAATTGAGTACACGATCACCGCATGTAAAATATAGCCCACATACGCAGCCAAAAGAACTTTGGCAAGTGAACCCACAACTATTGCTCCATTTGCTGCCACAACAGGAGTCAGGAGACAAAATACACCGATAGGAGAAAGCTTTAAGATCATCTCCATGCATTTCATGAAAATGTCATTTATAAGATTGATTCCTTCTACTGCTTTCGAAGCTCTTTCTCCCAAAAGAACCACGGAAAAACCAATCAGGATAGCTGCAACTATGACCTGGATCATGTTTTCCTCAGACACAGGAATTATGAAATTGGAAGGGAACAGATCTACCAGGACTTCCATAGGGGCAATTGCCTCCGGTTCCTCGAAGGAAAGGCTTGAAGTTGAAAGAACCGGAAAGCCTCCCTTAAAGGCAACTGCAACAAGCAGTCCTAATGTGATCGCAACAGCTGTAGTAAAAAAGTAGTAGACAAGTGTTATTCCACCAATCTTCCCAACTTTTTTAATATCCTTCATGGAGACAATTCCAGCCATAATAGAGAAGGTTACTATAGGACATACTATAAATTTTACAAGATTAAGAAATATGGTACCAAAGGGCCTGATATAGTTTTCCGCTATATCCGGAATCCCCTGCATAAGGAGACCTGCAATTATCGCCAGTGCCAGTGAAATAAAAATCTGCATTGCAAGTGATAAACCCTTTTTTTCTTCCCTGATTACATCGTTCTGATTGTTGTCTCCCATATCTGCCCATCCTTTCGTTGCATCAACAGCTATATTACTATTATGCAATATTTGTTTTATCGTATCAAGTAATACGTTTATTTGATTGTTTTTTCTTTAAATACCTGCAAATATGTATTATAGTTAATATATAGAAATATAGTTGTTATCGAAAAAATGTACAAAGAAAGGAAACGATGCATGAGTTCTCTTACCAAGAAAATTTGTGCCTGCCTTTTTTGCGTGGCACTGGTCCTGTTCGTTATCTTCGGAAGCAAATACGTTGTAGAGCGAGAAGGTCATCAGTACGATGGAGCGGCCCAAGGCTTTGCAGGCGAGATCAAGGTCTCAGTTTTCGTAGATAATGACACAATCACAGACATTACCTATCAGACCGAGGGCGAGACTCCTTCTATTGGTGGCAGCGCCATCAAGTCCCTGCGCACAAAGATCCTGAAGACCCAGAACACACAGATTGATGCCATTTCCGGCGCCACCTACAGTTCAAAGGGCTTTCTTGAAGCTGTAAACTCAGCTCTGGCAACCTCCGGTTTTGTCGCAGATGGAAGCCACAGAAGCAATGTAGCCACAGAGGATTACGAAGCAACCGCCGATGTTGTGGTTGTGGGCGGTGGCGGCGCAGGCATGACGGCTGCCATTACAGTTGCTGAAAACGGCAAGAAAGTAATTCTCCTTGAAAAGAGCGATATCCTTGGCGGAAACACCAGCAGAGCAAGTTCCGGCATGAACGCAGCCGAGACTCACTACGAGGCCGAGCAGGGCATAGAGGATTCAGTAGAGCTTTTCATTGAAGATACCATGAAGAGCGGAAAAGAGATAAATGATCCGGAGCTGGTAAGGACTCTTGCTGAAAATACTTCCGCTGCCATAGACTGGCTGGACAAAGAGAATGCTCCTCTCTCAGGTCCCCTTGGAACCATGGGCGGACTAAGCGCCAAGAGAACCCACAGACCAACCGATTCGGAAGGAAATGTTACTTCAGTTGGTAACTTCCTGGTTTCAGCCCTGGGCGTAAGGCTTGAAGAGCTTGGAATAGAAACAATAACCGGCGCTTCCGTTAACAAGATCCTTATGGAAGACGGAAAGGCCTGCGGCGTATCCGGTGTTGGAGAATACGGCGAAAAGATTACCGTTCATGCAAATGCAGTGATAATTGCCACCGGAGGATTTGGCGGAAACATGGAGCGTATCGTATCCCTTCGCCCTGACCTTGCAGGCTATATATCCACCAACGTCTCTACCGCCAATGGCGATGCCATTGATTTCCTCGGAGAAGTAGGGGCTGACTTCGTAGATCTTGAGCAGATCCAGCTCCATCCTACAGTTATTCCGACTGACGGAGCACTTGTAGGCGAAGCCCTTCGAGGCGACGGTGCTATTCTTGTTAACAGGGAAGGCGTCCGTTTCACAAATGAAACCGGCACAAGAGATGCTGTTTCAGCTGCAGAGGTTGAGCAGACCGGCGGAAATGTATGGCTCATTGCAAATCAGGAAATGTACGAGGGCTCCGCTGTTATAAAGAAGCTCGATAAGAGCGGATATCTTGTAAAGGGTGACACCCTTGAAGCTCTCGCAGCTGCAATGGAATTTGATTCAAATGCTACAGCAGCTCTTTTAAAGACAGTTGAGACCTGGTCCTCCTACGTACAGGCAGGAAGCGATCCCGATTTCTCAAGAGATATCGGAACTCCTCTTACAGATCTTTCTTCCGGTCCATATTACGCAGTTAATGTAGGTCCCGGAATTCATCACTGTATGGGCGGTGTAAAGATAAATACAGATGCACAGGTTATTTCTACAGACGGCACACCAATCCCCGGACTCTATGCAGCAGGCGAGGTCACAGGTGGAATCCACGGTGCTAACCGCCTTGGCGGAAATGCAGTAGCGGATATCGTAGTATTCGGCAGAATCGCCGGAGAAAATGCATCAAAGTAATTGCCGTCTACAGCTTTTATGAGAATCAGTTGTTAATCATTAGTATAGAAAAAGGCCCTTATGCCTCAAGGAAGGCGTAAGGGTCTGTATTTTTGTATTCCATAATTGGTCTGCTTTTTACCGGAAATCAGGTTCACTGTCCTTTTTCTTCGCTTAGGATCTCCATCATCTCCCTGACCATCTCCTCATCTTTTAGCCTGAAGAGTATCTCAACACGACGGGATGCATCCATATCCACCTCCCCGTCTTCCCCATACACGGGATTACTGTAAGAGCGGCCTGTCGCTGACACCAAAGACCTCATCTCTTCCAGCTGATTTTTCTTTAATATATCGCTGTCATCACTTAGGCAGAACTCAGCAACTGCAAGAGATCTTTTCTGGGACAGCTGCAGGTTAAACATATATTTTCCCTCGGTATCCGTATGTCCCTCGATTATGATCTCCGATATATTGTCCCTGTACTTGGAGCCAAGGAGTACATCTGCATAACGTGGCATAAACTCTGCCAAAAACTCTTTTCCTGAGGGTGTTATCACTGCCTTGTTGTAGTCAAAAAGTATACTGGAATCAAAGGTGATTGCCCCTGTCTTTTCATCTACCGAGACCTTGAGGTCAGAATTTCCAAACTCCTTCGAGAGCTCCTCAACAATCTCCTTCCTTACACCGATTATGTCGTCAAGCTTCTGCTGCTGTTCACTCATGATAGCTTCAAGCTTATTCAAAAGTTCGTGCTGCTCCTTAAGGGTTTCCTCCTGAATAGCTATCTTTTCCCCCTGCTCCGCAAGGGCTTCTTCCTGAGCATTTAGCTGTTCCTGCTGATTTGAGACAATTTCCCGCTCCTTATCAAGCTCAGCAGCGGAGGCCAAAAGTTCCTCTTCTTTTCCCGCAAGCTGCAGCTGTTTCTCGTCATAGTCCATTCTGGCATGCAGCATGGTAAAGGCAATGATAAGAACGAAGGCCAACAAAAGACCTGCCATCATATCGGAGTATGACAGCCAGTATGAAGTTTCTTCACTCCTGCGTCTTTTGTTCCTCATATCACATTCTCCTTGCTGTTGCAATCTGTGCCTCTAAGGTTCGCACTTCTTTTACATATTTCTCCACAGATGTAGAAATCTCTTTTAACCTCTCAGCCACCTGGGCCATCTCTTCAACTGTTTTTCCCATGCTATCGGAAGCTACGGCGTTTTTGCTGTAGATTTCCTTTAGCTGTGCCGCATTGGCCTGCTGCAGCGCAAGACTCTGATTCACAACTTTGGAGAGGTTGTCAAAAGAACTTCCCATCGTATTGTTCATCTCAGTAATGAATTTGTCCACAACTCTCTCCAACTGATCCATCTGGTTTCTGGTAGCCACTCTGGAAAAGCTGCTTATTGTGTCATCAAAATGATCAAGACGAGGCTCCAAATAGGTCTTAAGCCCCTCCGGAAGACTTACGGAAAGAGCTTCTGTAAGTGCCATGATTGCCTTTGTCTGCTCTTTTTGAAGATCCAGCAGCTTATTCACTCCCTCTTTTTCCATGTCGGGAAGAACGTATTTCCTGAAGTTCCTGAGGAACATATTCAGTGCAGCCTCGGCATCATCAAGCCTTTTCTTATATACATAATTGAATACCAGGGAAAAGACCATTCCATAGATTGAGGTGTGGAAGGCCACCTTTATACCGTTCATAAGAGGCTCAATGCTGCCTGTGATCTGGGCGGTGGAGCCTGTGCTAAAGCCCTGAAGACCGATAGAAAGTCCCACAAAGGTTCCGAGAATTCCCAGACCCGTCATAACTCCCGGCACCTGAGAAAGACGCTCCACATGGATCACCCTGTCGATAAGGTCAAGGCCGATATAATCCTCTATATCGCACTTATAATAGGAATTTCCGCCACCGGTTATTCGCATGAGCTCATGCCTGTAGTCCTTGTAGTTCTTTAAAAGCCGCCTGTCCGTAAACAGCTCATCCTTGTCCTTAAGGTACTTGTCCCATAAGTATTCACGGGAGGTCTTGGCATCTTCCTCTATTTTTTCCGACACTTCAATAAGGTCAGCGGTCACTGATGACGCCGGAATAAGACAGCCTATTGTGCAGGCAGCGAGTATTATTCCCGATATCACAAGCATTACAACATTCACTATGAGATTGGAGAGACTTCCGGACTGGCCCGAAGAAAAGAACTGCAGATAAATGCACACCGCTCCCATTGCGATGTAAGTTAAAAGAATAAGAACCTCATATCCCCGTTTTCGACTCATTTCATCTCCTCCTATCACATAAGACCATAATTTAAATATATCAGAAAAATAACTATTTATCAGCAATATAACATTTGTAATTTTATTTGCCACACCCAAAATCATATTCGTATATATTTACGCAACTGATTTAATAGGTGTAACATTAAATATGTTTGAGAAAAATACAAATCATGAGGGGGAAATTATGAGATCAAAAATCATTTCTGTGATACTGTCAGGAGCACTGGCTGTATCAATCATCACCGGCTGCGGAAACACAAATGCAGACTCTTCCGCAGACACTTCCGCAAACAACCAGCAGACAACTGAAACTACTTCAAATGCAGGTTCAACAGAAAGTACTGAGACTACTGAGAGTTCAGATGCCACTGCAGCTTCTGAACAGTCCGGGAGCGCTGCTGCCTTTGAGGAGATTATCGCATCTCTCCATGCAGGACAGTCCTATGCTTACGCTCCTATCTGCGAGGGGGATAATGCTCTTTTAGTAACCAGCTATACATTTGATGATCTCGAAGGACATCAGGCAACTTATGAAGCAACTGTCTTTGCAGAAAAAGATGGAGCAATTGAAAAGATCACAACTGTCCAGAGCAGCGGCACAGCTTATCCTATCGCAGTTGCAGATGACAACAGTCTCATCATTTCAAAGCGCAACTCAGTCCTTAAAGGCCATATAGACAAAGCGTCAGGAAAGTTCATCATTACCGAAGAATCAACCATCAATTATACAGAGGCTGAAGAAGATGATTACCATAACTACAAGGACGGCGCCACAGAACTTACAAAAGACTCCGCTCTTTATGACGAGCTGTACGAAAAATACTTGAATTCAGAGATACTGAATTTCCAGAAGGCAGGCGTTGCAGCTGACGGTACGCCAAACCTTGCAGGAGGCGTATACGCAGCCTACACAGGCGATGACCTGTATAGAGTTTCAACCTACTACGTTTTTGAAAGCGATACTTCAGGGGTAACAGAATCCCCGGATGGAATGTCAGGTCTTCCTTTCACCTATGAGCTTAAGGGCGAAGATATCACCTTCCATTTTGCATCCGCTGACGACACTTCAGAAGCAAAGTTCAGCTGGGAAGATGCCGCTTTCCCGACAATTACTTTTACCGGTGAAAACGCACCTGGAACTGAGAAAAACACTCTTATGTGTCTTGGAAACGCTGACCCTGAGACCTTTGAAGCAACGCGGTACTACGACAACGACAATAACCTGTATATGAAGGTCAAGAGCTTTGATGAGACATCACTTACCGGCGATCTGTACCGTGAAGAAAAGATCAATGCTGAACATGTCAAAGAAGCCGCCGTTGGCAGCATGCTCTACTCTGTGAACGGAACGCAGTTTACAGCTATCTCTTTTGAAGATGTCAATAAAGAGCTGAAGTACAGCACTGATGAAGAATTCAAAGGAGACGTATTAACCCCAACAAGATTTGACGGTTTCCTTGTAAAATGCAGCGATGACAACTTCTATTACGCTCTCGAAAAAGAAGAATATGCAGAGGAATACACAGTTGTTTCAATGATGTCCGACGAAATTTTAAGAAAGCTCATCGAAGAAAATGTTACTTTCAGTATCAAAGAAAACTGTGAGATAATCCTTCTTAAGTTTGTAGAGACAGACCAGGGTGCAAATCTTGAAAATGAATATCTGATTGGCAGAGAGTTTAAGGGTGACAACTATCCGGGATGGTCAGATTCTGCAAAAGAGTATTATTTAACCAGGGATATGCTTGCTGCAATAGGTGTTATAGACGGTGAGCTCTATACCGTAGTTCAGACCTATGTGCCTTAAATATAGTATTTCCCGAAGGTTACATATGATATTGGCATAGGATATTTACACACAATATTGGCATACGAAATTAGACCTTATGATACATAATATCCATAACGAAAGGCGATGAGCATCAAAACTCATCGCCTTTTATTTAGTATGATTTTACTTCTCTCCAAAGATCGCTCAAATGCCTGTCTGCTTCCTCGCCAAGACTTACCTGAACCTCCAGCTCATACTGAGAAAGATCCGGAAAAGCTATGGTTGAGTTTCTTATGTCTTCATCCTCAATAAGGTCTCTCGCCGGAATGTTGGGAGTTGAGTAGGTTATATAGTCAAAGTTGAGATATCCTATATCCGGGCGGCAGATAAAGTTTATGAACTTCTCTGCATTTTCCTTATGCTTTGCCCCCTTGGGGATTACCCAGGAATCCATCCAGAGAGCTGTTCCCTCTTTTGGAATTACATAATCGAGATCAGGATTTTCACGCTGGGTAAAAATGGCTTCTCCTGAATAGATGACTCCGAGCGCTGCCTCATTTCCTATCATTTTGTCGCGGACCTGGTCGATAACATAGGCCTGAACCAGTTCTTTTTGCTGCTGTAACAGCTTTTTTGACGCCTGAAGTTCATCTTCATCGGTGGTATTCATGGAATAGCCAAGATATCTTTCTGCCACCATGAAGGCATCTCTTACAGAATCCTGCATCAGAATCTCATCCTTATACTTGGGATTCCAGAGTATGGACCAGGAATCAACCGGTTCATCCACCATGGTCTTGTTGTAAAGAATACCCACAGTTCCCCAGACGTAAGGCACCGCATAGCGGTTTCCCGGATCGTAATCCTCTGCCATGGTCCAGTATTCATCACCAATATTCACATAGTTCGGAACGTTATCAAAGTTGATCTCCTGTAAAAGATCGTTGTCGATCATCTTTTTTATCATGTAGTCGGAAGGACAGACCAAATCGTAATTTACAGCCCCTGCCTTAATCTTCGGATACATTATCTCATTGGTCTCGTATTCATCATAAACCACCTGAATTCCGGTCTCTTCGGTAAACATGGTAAGAATCTCGGGATCAATATATTCGCCCCAATTGTAGACATAAACCACATTATCACCACTGCTCTGCGAGGCAGCATCCCCTCCGCAGCCTGAAAGTGCGGATGCAAGGAAAAAGAGACTTAAAAGTAATAACCGCTTTCTCATAAGATTCCTGTGCCTCCTGAACTGACAACCACCTGCTTCTTAGTCCGAACATGAATCTCTCCCTCAGGACTTTTTGTCCAGGGTCTGTAATTTACCAGGAATAAAAGAATCAGTATCGTCAGGAACATAATGGTTGAAAGCGCGTAAATCTCAGGATTGATTCCTTTTTTAACCTCGGAATAAATCTTGGTGGAAAGAGTATCAAATCCCGGTCCCTGAGTGAAGTGAGTAATAATGAAATCGTCAAGGGACATGGTAAAGCTCATCAAAAAGCCCGAAAGAATTGCCCCCATAAGATCCGGAAGCACTACTTTGAAAAAGGCATATATAGGCGTCGCTCCAAGATCCAGCGCAGCCTCATAGGTGCTTATCTTAAGTTCCCTGTATCTTGGCATGACCGACAGGATTACATAGGGAATATTGAAGGTTATGTGTGATAAAAGAACTGTCGTAAAGCCCATTGTGGCTCTGGTTGCAATGAACAAGAGCATAAGGCTCACACCGGTAACAATATCCGCATTGAGCATGGGGATATTGGTTATGCCCATGATGATGCTCCTGCTTCTTTTTTTCATGAACAGCATTCCTGTACATGCTGCTGTTCCAAGGATTGTAGCGATAAAAGCAGAAAGAAAAGCCAGAATTATCGTGGTCCTGAAAGCAACCATTATCTCTTCATTTTCAAGAAGCCCCCTGTACCAGTCCAGAGTAAAGCCTCCAAAATGTGAACGGGATTTACTGGAATTAAAGGACAATATCATAAGGGTAGCTATCGGAGCGTACATGAATATCAGAACCAGTGTCAGATATATATTTCCAAGAGTTTTTTTCATCTGATATCCTCCCTATCATATTTAGAAGTGATTATCATGCTGATGACGATAAATACCATCAGCACCACCGAAAGCCCCGCTCCTGCGTTCCAGTCAGAATCCTGGGTAAAGAGCTGTTCTATCACGTTTCCGATAAGAAGTATTTTTCCTCCGCCCAGTATATCCGAAATGACAAAGGTTGTAAGACTCGGAACGAATACCATTGTGATTCCCGAAATTACACCGGGAAGGCTAAGTGGCCAGATAACCTTTAAAAAGATTTCCTTATAGCCTGCTCCAAGGTCTTTTGCCGCATCGATAAGGTCCTTGTCAATTCTTGAAACGGAGTTATAAACAGGAAGAATCATGAATGGCAGAAAATCGTAGACCATTCCAAGAAGAATAGCCGGTGGTTTGTTGATGATATAAAGAGGCGGAAGGCTCAGTGCTGACAGGATTCCGTTAAGCACTCCTTTTCTTTCAAGGATATTCTGCCATGCATAGGTACGCAGCAGTGAGTTCATCCACATGGGCAGGATAAATAAAAGAGACAGAATTGAAGCATTGTTACTTATGGCTGTCGACAGGATCAGTGCCAGCGGATAAGCAATTATAAGGCAGATAAGCGTAGCCATAAAGGAAAAGGCCATAGAAAGAAAAAGCGCCTTGATATTCACATAGGAAATAATGTCTGCCACATTTTCAAAAGTAAATGCGCCGGAGGCATTGGTAAAAGCATAGAAAATTACCATGCATATAGGAATTATAATAAAGCCTGCACTCCACAAGATGTAGGGCGAAGCAAGGAACTTTACTCGTTTATCATTCATCTATTTCCACCGCTTTCTCATCTTCAGACTCAGCTTTTTTCATTATCTGAATGTCAAAAGGATCCACATGAATTCCAACTCTTGAATCCACAGCAAAGCAGTCTGTGGAGTGAACCACAAATTCAAATCCCCTTGCCATTACGCACATTTCATAATGAACGCCCTTAAAGATAACATCGGTGACAATTCCTTCGATGGTTCCTTTTTCAGGCTCTATAAGGTCTATATCTTCAGGCCTTATGACAACATCTACAGGGTTATTTTCACCAAAGCCCGTATCAACGCAGTCGAATCTTGCTCCCAGGATTTCAACCAGCTTGTCTTTTATCATGATTCCCGACAGAATATTTGACTCACCGATAAAGTCCGCAACGAAGGTATTCTGGGGCTCATTGTAGATATCTGTAGGCGTTCCGATCTGCTGAATATAGCCCTGATTCATAACAACGATGGTATCAGACATTGTTAGTGCCTCTTCCTGATCGTGTGTTACGTAAACAAAGGTGATGCCAAGCTCATTTTTTAGCCTGATAAGCTCATACTGCATGTCCTGACGGAGCTTAAGATCCAGCGCTCCCAAGGGCTCATCCAGCAAAAGAACCTTCGGCTCATTTACTATAGCCCTTGCAATGGCTATTCTCTGCTGCTGACCGCCCGACAGAGAATCCGGCATTCTGTCTCCAAATCCGTCCATGTTTACGAGCTTTAACGCATATTTTATTTTGTCATTTATATATGATTGGGATTTCTTCTTGATCTTCAGACCAAATGCGATATTCTCTGCAATAGTCATGTGGGGAAAAAGAGCATACTTCTGAAATACAGTGTTTACTTCCCTCTTATTTGCAGGAAGTGATGTGATATCTTTTCCCTGAAACATCACAGAACCTGAATCCGGGGTCTCAAACCCTCCGATTATCCTTAAGGTCGTGGTCTTACCACAGCCGGAAGGCCCCAAAAGTGTCACGAACTCATTTTCTCTGATGTAGAGATTCAGATCATCAAGGATAGTAGAACTACCATAAGACTTTGAGATGTGCTGTAGATCAATAAGTTTGTCCTGCATTTTTTCCTCTTTCCATGTTGTCGTTGAATATCGTGCATTTGCAATCGTTATTTCATTATATCATATTCTAGTTCATTTCTTTCTCAGCTCTCTTACTCTATCTTTCAGCGCATTCGTCATGCGAGCATCGGGCGCTTGCTGTAAGTCCTCTTCACCACCCGATGTTTTTAGCGTAAACTTCTGAATTCCTAGGAGAACTCTCTTCTGGTTGAGAGAAAGCCTCTCAGCATAAGCCTTAGCCAGCTGAACATGCCTGCTCTCCATGTTTTCTTTTTCTTCCAGGATTTTTTGCTCGAGGATCTTGGGCGCCGCTGCAACTCTTTCATATCGCTGCTGCGCTTTCATATTGAATTCCTCATGCATCTGCTCCACATTTTTAAGTAGTGCAGAAAGGCTCGCTTCCGTAAGTGCGTAATCGGCCCCAAACATAGCTGCAAAAACAATTGCCAGGATTTCGTAGACTACAGGATTCATCTGAGAATGCACATTCTCCACCGCAGGAATCAGATACTTGACTATAGCTACCCCTGCAAGACCAAAGGCGATGCTCACCGGAACACAGATTCTTCCATTTATGTTGAGGGGAATAGTGCTGTAATCCCACCATCTTGCATGGAATCTCTTTTCCAGAACCCATGAGGTCAAATATTCAGCTACAGCGCTCCCAATATAACAGATGATGAATACTCCCCAGATTGGAAAATCTGGAGACGAAAGGAAACTAAACAGGCTAAATACAATGGATGTCGCCACCACGCAGGACCCGTAAATCGGACAGATCGGCCCAAACAAAAAGCCTCTGTCAGCCCACTTTTTCTCCTTGATCGTGCAATATATTGACTCCCACACCCATCCTAAGAAGCTGTAAAATATGAACTCAACAAAATATTGCGAAATTATCATACTTTTTTCCTTTCTATTGTGTCTAACCCTATATAAATCCTATTATATGCCCTTTACAGTACATCCTACAAACCTCCGCAATTCGTAATGAACAACAGAGGAGGTTAGATCATTATGTTGTCAGCTTTCAATTGCTATGAGATTCAATACTTTACCTCAAAGGATCTTTCGTCCTCAACCATGGGCATTGCCGTTATATCCACGAAGGATATATCTATGAATCTGCCCTGGTTCACGGTACGCATAAACGCATCAATAGCATCCTGCTCCCCCTGTACCTCGCAAGTAACCGACCCATCGTATTCATTTCTAACGTAGCCCGTCAGCCTGTACATGTTTGCAGCATGCCGCGCTGTATAGCGAAAGCCCACACCCTGCACAGAACCGTAGAACTGCAGTTTATATCTTTTCATAACACAAAATCCCTGATGATCTATTAGTTGTTATGTGCCCCAGCCAAAGACACACTTATACTTGCTTTTCTAGCTTTTCTAGCTTTTTTCAAACAGTTATTGCAAATATAGTCCATTTTATGTAAGGCGACCCCCATGTCATGGACACGTGCACATTTTTTGGCAGTATCCAGCGTCAATACTGATGTTAATTAGTTATGGCTGATGTATTTGCGTCTTTTTTAGAGTTTTTCAAATTTTGGATACCAAAATAAAATTTCTCGACGTCCTTTTTTTCATTTTCGATTTTTAAGAAGTAGTGAATCAGTAGAAATTGCTTTAGGTCTACCTTTTTGCCCGCTAGTTCTACTGCTTAAATCACGATTTTTTAAAAATAGCCGTAAAATAGAACCTGATTAGTGCACTCCACCTTAATTTTGTACGGCTTTTTCAATAAAAATCCTGAATTAAGACGTCGGTCAAAAAAATGTGGGCGTCTTTTTTGAATAAAACGCTCCCAGAGCCGTAAATCATGCCATATTTCAAGCACTTGACCCAAGCACTTGCCCCAAGGAATCGAATTAACAATAACTGTTTCCCCACATATTAGTGTATGAGTTCTTAGATGAAATTTCAGAAATCCGCACTTGCTGCGGATTTCGTGAGAACATGATTCAGGTGGCAAACAAGCCCTTCGACGTAAGTCGACTGGAATAGGCTTGTTTGCTGATATCTTGAATGTTTCATTCAAGATATCATGTCCTTTGAATAGGGTTCATATTACCCCAAGTTTAAGTAACGACAGAAAGAAAACTTGTCAGTATCACAAAGCTTACAGTAGCCATATCCTATTATTCAATTATATTGTAACGTATTTTTCAGCATCAACAACCCGTTATCTATGTATCTCACGTAAATAACGCAATGTTACTGTTCACTCGCTCGCAGCTCGCTCCAGTAACCAATTCGCGCATTCATTCCAATTCGACTCCGTCGAAGGAATGCGCTCACTCCTGAATCAAGTTCTCACGAAATGCGCAGCTTAGTGCGCATTTCTGTCTGAACAGTAATAACGCAACTCCCCAAATATAAATCCACATTACATCAGGAACATTATCCAACACTTTTCCCATTTCTGTTTGATATCTTCCGGTCAATTTATCCCAAAGTGTTTGTTAACTCCCAAACGGTATTTCATGCATCAAAAAACTGTGCTAACTTTTCATTCAGTTAAACCAGGAAACTGAGGAGGAGAGCTTATGAAAACACTATATTCGTTAACTGCTGCCCAAAATATGCACTACCAATGGATCCGGCAGTACAATACCCAGCAGGTATGCGGCGTCACCATAGTAGCCGCTGTAAAGATTGATCTTGATTTCATGCTGCTGAATAAATGCATAAATGAAGAAACCAAAAGATATGAGTGCCTGAATCTCAGATTCACTGCTCCAGATGAAAACGGAGAAATAAAACAGTACTTCAAGAGAAAATCCCAGAAAACAATAAAGCTCCTCAACTTCTCTGCCATGTCCATGGAAGAAGCTGAGAATGCATTCCAGAGCATGGCTTATGAGACCTTCGACGGCTCCGACAGGGCGATGTACGAATTTCTTCTTGTGATGCTGCCGGAAGGCTTCAACGGATTCTTTGCCCATATCGACCACAGGCTTATTGATTCCTGCGGACTTGCTGTAATGGTAAAAGACATCATGGCGCTCTATGCGCACTACAAGTTCGGAAAAGAATACCCTGAGGAACTGGCAAACTTCGAAGATATGCTGACAAAAGACCTGATGAAGGCAGGAAACGAAAAACGTTTTGCCAAGGACAAAGCCTTCTGGGACGGGCTTCTTGATAAGTACGGCGAACCGCTCTACTCAGACATTCAGGGAAAAAAGGTCCTTGAAGCCTCCAGAGCAAAGCACAAAAACAAGAATCTCAGAAGCGCGGATATAGAAAAAGAGAACCTGTTTGTCGCAGTCAAAGACTACAAACTGGATAAAGAACCCACACAAAGGCTCATGGACTACTGCACTGACAAGCGGATTTCATTTAACAATCTGCTGCTACTGACCATGAGGACTTATCTGTCCAAGGTCAACGACTATCAGGAAGACATTACCATCGAGAGCTTCATCGCAAGAAGGTCCACCCATGATGAATGGACCAGCGGCGGAAGCAGGACCATCATGTTTCCCTGCAGGACAGTCATTGACTCCGGCACAACCTTTTTTGATGGCGCAAATATAATACAGGACACCCAGAACAGCATTTATCTTCACAGCAACTACGACCCGGAACTCATAAAAAAGTCCATAAAAGAGCGCTTTGGCACCCCTGAGGGCACCACCTACGAAAGCTGCTATCTCACTTACCAGCCCCTTCAGGTAAATGCAGACAACTTAAACCTCTCAGGCATTCCGTTGTATTTCAAGTGGTTTGCAAACGGAGCCGCCACCAAGAAAGTGTACCTCACCGTAACCCACACAGATGACGGAGGCCTGATCTTTTCCTATCACTACCAGACCGCTGCTCTCTCAGAAAAAGATATAGAACTTTTCTACTACTACATGATGCGGATCATCTTTTCCGGCATCAGTAATGATTCCAAAACACTTAAAGAATTAATGGAGGAGTAAAAAATGAAAAACGAAAAAGTATTCAAGGAATTGTTGGCACAGTACTGCAGCGTAGAGCCGCAGGATATGAAGGATGACATGAGACTTTTGGAGGATCTGGGGCTCAGCTCTTTTGATTTCATGTCACTTCTTGGGGATCTGGAGGACAACTTCAACGTGGAGCTTGATCCCGAGACAATCGGAAACGTAACTACAATTGGGGAAGCACTTTCCTTTATTGGCGGCGCCAGAAAAACAGCGTGAACCTTACGGGGAGGAGGAAGCAAACATGGATAATATAAGGCAGCTACTGGAGCTCATGGAAAGAGACTATCCCGATATTCCCGCCATCAGATGGCCCAAGGGAAAAGACATACTTCAGAAAACCTACAGCGAGCTGATAAGTCACGTCTCCGACACCAGGAAAGCCTTTAGTGCCTGCGGGCTAGCAAACAGCCATATAGCAATCGTCGGTTTTAGTTCCTTTGAATGGATCACGGTCTTTTTTGCAATCACTTCCGGGAACAATACGGCGGTTCTGATAGACCCGCTGCTTCCTGATGAAGAGATCATGGATCTCTTGAAAAGGTCGGATTCAAAGGCGGTATTTCTCGCCCCTGCAAAGGCTAATATGTCAAAAGATATCCGGGGAAAATGTCCAATGATTGAAATGGTATTTGCTCTGACTCAGGAAGAATTATCATCCCTTGAAGAAAAAGGACGTGCCTCCAACGATGTACCAGGAAACGATGCAGGCGCCCTTGCCATGATAATCTTTACTTCGGGAACAACTGGAAAGAGTAAGGGCGTTATGCTGACTCAGAAAAACCTTCTTAGCAACGTTGAAGCCGTTGAATACGATGCATGCCCAGGTATGGTCACCTTAAGCGTGCTCCCAATCCACCACGCTTATTGCCTTGTGATGGACTACCTGAAATGCCTCTCTCTCGGAGTCACCATTTGCATCAACGACTCCTTAATGCACATAGTAAAAAACATGCAGCTCTTTAAGCCAAATGTAATGCTCATGGTACCAATGATGATAGAGACAATCTATAAAAAACTCTCTGTCACCTCCGCAGGAAAGCTTCTGCCAAAAAAACTGGTTGCCGCTAAGGTCTTTGGCGGAAATCTCACCACGGTCTTTTCCGGAGGCGCTCACCTGGACCCGTTCTATATAGACAAGTTCAAGGAGTACGGAATCAATATCTACGAAGGCTACGGCATGAGCGAGTGTTCCCCTGTCATCAGTTCCAATACTCCGCAGAATTATAAGCCCGGCTCCGTGGGCAAAGTACTAAAAAACGCCGAAGTCCGTATTGAAAACGGTGAGATTCTGGTCCGCAGCACCAGCGTCATGAGGGGCTATTACAACATGCCGGAGGAGACCGCCAAAACCCTTGAGGGAGGATTTCTCCATACCGGCGATAAAGGATATATCGATGAAGACGGCTATCTTTTTATAAACGGCCGAGTTAAGAATCTTATCATTCTGTCAAACGGGGAAAACATATCTCCTGAAGAGATTGAAAACAAGCTGTCGCTTTATCAGCTTGTGGAAGAAGTTGTTGTTACGGGTGATGGCAATGGACTCACTGCCAGAATTTACCCCGATCAGGATTATCTGCAAAAGAAAAAGCTAAGCGGCGAAAAGCTTGAGAAAGAGCTGTGGAAGCTTCTTGATGAATATAACGCTTCGCAGCCGACCTACAGAAGGATCGCGCACCTTGTAATAAGGGAAAATCCCTTCAGACGAAACACCACCAAGAAAATCCTCCGCCAGTACGCAGCAGAGGATATTCCTGCATAAAAAAAATATGATATCTTGAACGAAACATTCAAGATATCATATATTACTTCGTGCTCAATCCCGGAAGAACTCCTGAAATAAATGCCTGGGTCATGATATCCGCGATCTCGTCTTCTGAAGCTTCAAAGTTTTCAGTAGACCACTTATGCAAAACACCGATCGTGCTACCGATAGACGCAGCGATGAAATAAGTCGCATTCTTCCGATTGCCGATATGGTACGACTCGTCATCCGTAACCTTTCTCATATACCTGTCAAACATCAGGAGCATCTTTTCAAAAAATGCATCTTCCCTCGTACTGTTGAGAAGCGTAGAAAGGAACGGATTCTCTCTTGTATAGTTGCAGATTGCCAAAAAGAAAGACTTGCAGAATTCCTTGTCATCCTTGGGATGGAAGCTCTCCATCAGACTAAAGATATTCTCAATCGTCTTTTCTTCGGCAGCATTCACCAGCGCGGGCACGTTTTCATAATGATTGTAAAACGTGCTTCGCACTATGCCTGCCTTCTTGACCACATCTGAAACAGTGATCTTGTCTATGTCTTTTTCTCTCAGCAGCAGAAAGAAGGAATCAAATATCGCTTCTTCTGCCGTGCTGTATCTCTCGTCAAATTCGTTCATGAGGGTATTTTACCAAATTTAATCAGGGGAAAAAAGCTTCCAGCAAAAGATGGTTCTTTTCCAGATCATAGAAAAGAGTAGCCTCAGAGCCCTTCATGTCAAAAACTTTCACAATCTCGCCGTCACTAGGATTATCCAGAAAATCAGAAACGATATTCTTAAAGCTCCCCAGTTTATCCGGTGCAAAGCGCAGAGTCTTTTCACCTGCAAAAACAGCGGTGTAGAGGATATCCGCCTCCACAAGGTCCTGGAAAATATGGCTCCCATAGGAAAGCTCCGGGTTGTAGCCTGCCTCTTTTTCCTCTACCTCGCACACAGCCTCGAACTCGCTTATATCTGCAAAAGAAGTGGGAATGCCAAGTTCAGGGGATGGAGTTCCGATACGCCCCGGAACAATCAGCATCATGTGCCTGCCCTTCTCCCTGAAGGTCCAGTTCACTTTGCCAATTATCCTTGCAATCCTGGTCTTGTCTGAATAAGGCATCTCATAATATGCCTTAGGGTCCACGTAGACTATAAGGTCGATCGGAACACTTCTTGAAAGGCCCATGGAAGAATCCACGCTTTCAAGGATGATATTTTCCTCAGGAACACTGTCGGGAACCGCTATGGCTGCTGTGTCCTTGAATACCTGTAGCGGCCTGCACTGCAGGAGGTTAATGGAATACTCCCCGCTCTCGGAAAGATTCATAGTAAACTCAATATCTACCGGATGCTCGTACTCTCCCTGTATTATCTGCATGAGCTGCTGCATCTGACTCATTATGATCTTCTTTTTCATGGTGCTTTTCTGCCACCGTGACAGATGAAGTAGCCTCCGGCATATCAAGGCTCACAAGACGAGGGTAGGAGCCCATGGTCCTGTCCACGGCTGATGTCCCTAGTCCCATGACAAGCCTCAGCATTCCTGCCTTCGGATCAATCCCCGCAAGGAACTTATAGGGGCTGTAGGAATAGCCGACACCTGCGGCGCAGGGCATATAATAAGGTCAGTAATAAGAACCCGAAACCCTCTGTATAAGCAGCGCCATCTGCTCATCTCTTTTATCAAGGCCACGTCTTTTCCTGTAATCAAGAGCTGACAGGCTCATGGTGCTGGCGTAGACTGTCCTGATGGCATTTTCAAATTCTTCAAGCCTCTCCTCCAAAGTGCCTCTGTTAGCGCAGAAAACCGATTCATGTTTTCCCGCAAAGGCATTCTCAAAGCCATCCTCCAGAATACTGCTGGAGCGCACGATAAAGGGGTCCTGACCGTAGTATTCAAGGATATGTTTTAACTGAGTACGAAGTTCCTCAGAAAAAGAGCCCTGCTTTAGCTTTAAGGCGAACTCATCTGCCAGGGAAAAATACTCCTCTTCTGTCCTCTGACGGATACGCAGATTCCAGAACTCATTGTCTACAATATAGGTGTAGTAAACGTCAGACCCCACAAAGAACGAATCGTGGGGTTCAAGAACCTCATTGATCTCAGGGCTTAAGTTTCGGATTATCGCTCTGGCAAGGAGCATTCCGCATGCTTTTCCTCCGATGATCCCGGTTCCTATCATATGATTCCTGACAGCAAAATAGTCCTCCGGTTTAAAATGCTTTTTTACCATGAGCCTCATCTTTTCGTCGCGAGTCATCATGATATTACACATGGTGTTGCAGGATTCGGTCATATCCATCTGGCTGTCGTACTGCATTTTTGCCGTATTAAAGAACTTGTCCCAGAAATCAACATACTGGTCTTCCCCGGGTCTCTGGAAATTGTCCAGGAGTTGATAGAACCGACTGGACTGTACTCCATCAAGGATTGGCCTGAAGGTCCCTTCCTCTTTTTTGTAGATATGGGGAAGGAACATGGTCTCTGAATCCCTGTTCCAAACCTTCTCAGGTCTTACATATACATTTTTTGCATCGGAATACACATCAAGAAAAAGCTGTGTTGTATTGAGGATCTTGTTGACCGCATGAAATGAATGCTTCGCTTATCCTTCTTTGCCTGCTCAATGTATGGATCTACAAAGAGCTTAAACTCCGAAAGGTCAGAAACTCTGAAAACAACGTTGTCACCAAGCCTTATATTATCAAGAGCCTTATCCATCTCCGGTATCCCGGACAGAACACGTTCAAATGCTGCCATAAGCATCCCTCGCTATTTCTTACAGGTCCTTTAATCGCATCATAAAAATCGAGTACTCATCATTTTGATAATCAAGATCCGGCGAGTTCTCACCTCCGCCATTGGTGCTTCTCTTTATCTCTGCGTAGAACTCCTCCCCCTGATTAACAATGTCCATAACAGTCATGGGGAAACCATTTGCTGTAGCTATATCGCAAAAATCAGACACCGGATTTGCAGAATTTCTTGTGTTCAGAAGCTTTTCCTTTAGCGTCTCATCTTTTTTTGCTTTTATGATAAGTTCCTCAAGCATTTCCGTTATTTCCATGGCAATACTCCTCTCCAAAAAATATTGTTAAAAGACAAAAGCAAAGTCCACCGGCATTTCTGCAAGCGTCTTTGCTTTCATCCATAATTATATCACATAAGCTCTCTATTTCCTAAGAGCTTTTTGCGCAGTTTAAAACAAAAGACGGTGCCGACTTATTATCAGCACCGTCCTTAATCAACCTTATTTTTATGTCCCTGCCTTATGAAAAGAGCTTTCTTCCGGCCCAGATACAGATGCAAGCACCTACTGTCGAAACAATAAGGCTGCCGATCAAACCTGTTGCAGTAAATCCAAGAAACTTAAAAACTAAACCACCTACAAATCCACCGCCGATGCCAAGAAGAATATTCTTGATCATTCCTGACTTTTCACTCATCAGCTTGCTGGCAATAAGTCCAGCGATTGCACCAAGTATAAGTCCCCAGATAAGTCCCATAACATTTTCCTCCTATCCTCATATTTGTTCTTGTCAGTATCAACTTTTAAGAACTCATACATAAGATGATATCACGAATATATATCTTTGGTAACCCATTTTACCGTCTTCATCATCTATAACCTTTTCTCTCTTCTGCCCTCTTTATCAGCTGAGTAGCTTCCTTGAAGGCATCGGGAAGATAATCTTCGTGCCACTCTTTACCTGCTTTTTCCTCTTTCTTGAGCTTAGCCCAGGCCTCGTGCATCTCTTCCTCAGAAGCATACTTCACACCACTGAACACGTGAGGATGCCTTCTCACCATCTTATCGGATATGCCCTTTGCCACATCATCAAAGGTAAAAAGACCTTCCTCCTCAGCCATTACAGCGTGAAACATTATCTGCAGCAAAAGATCCCCCAGTTCTTCCTTGAGATTCTCAGGGTCTTTTGTCTCTTCCAAAATATTTATCCCGCATACCACCTCGGCAGCTTCCTCTATGACAGAAGCCTTAAGACTTTCATGGGTCTGGGCTCTGTCCCAGGGACAGCCGTTCTCACCACGCAGTGTTTTGACTATTTCTTTTAATCTGTCTATCTCGGCCATAATTCCCTCCTACTCCCCTCATTCTAGCATGTATTAAGCAACTGCGAATACTAAATAATACAATTCCTTTTCACATAATAGACACACAAATGCTGTAACATAAAGCTATTGTATATTCAATTATCTGTATTCACTGATTTATTCAACTTGGAGGAGGCACATCATGTTAATCACTGAATTTCTAAGCAGTATCTTTCAAACCCTTATTTTCACTCTTATCCCTTTCATATGGTGGCTTATAACAGCCAGGAAAAAAGAGAACTTCTTCTCATGGATTGGACTAAAAAAAGTAGAAGGCAACAAAAAGCAGATATTACTTCTTTTACTCATATTCTTCATAATATGCGAAGTAACCGGTCAAATTTCGACCCGCTTGTTTATTACAGGCGACTGGAATCATTCCACTTACGCCGGAATGGGCATAAAAGGCCTCCCCATGGGTATTCTGTACGCTTACATTCACACCGGTTTATCTGAAGAGATCCTTTATCGTGGTTTCCTTCAAAAGAGGCTTCAAAAGCAATTTGGCTTTAAAGTAGGTACATTCATGCAAGCATTTATATTCGGCCTTTCACATGTAGTTCTCAGTGCCGGATTACTTGACATCACCATAGCAGAAGGAATCATGTTGTTAGTTTACCCGATGATTCCGGCATGCCTAACCGCTTATCTTAATGAGAAAAAATGTAATGGCTCTATCCTTCCGGGATGGTTGATACACGGCACACTGAACCTTATAACACAAATAACTGAGTTATGGTAATGAAAACAAAGGGACGATTCGTGAAAATGAATCGTCCCTTTAACTTAAAAGAAATCCCTTTTCCCTTATCCTCTACGGAGTAGGCTTCAATCTGAACACCGCTGCAGAGCAAATATTCTATTTGCAAAACTATGATATCTTGAATGAAACATTCAAGATATCAGCAAACAAGCCAATTCCAGTCGACTTACGTCGAAGGGCTTGTTTGCCACCTGAATCAAGTTCTCACGAAATCCGCAGCAAGTGCGGATTTCTGAAATTTCATCTAAGA
>JAFPVA010000003.1 GCA_017413105.1 Butyrivibrio sp.
CTTGGATAAAATTACAGAAATCCGCACTTGCTGCGGGTTTCGTGAGAACATGATTCAAGAGTCAACCAAGCCCTGCGACGTTAGTCGCCTTCAAATGGCTTGGTTGATACATTCTTGGATTTTATATCCAAGAATGTATAAAAACAAAAAAACATCCAACCTTTCGATTGAATGCTTAAAGAGTGCCGGCGGTGGGACTTGAACCCACACGCCCTTACGGACAACAGATTTTGAGTCTGCATCGTCTGCCATTCCGACACGCCGGCATATATAAAACCATGCTATAGACGCAACACAGCTTATTTAATATATCACAGTAAAAATGGATATTCAAGACTTTTTATGTCTAAATATATAGGCAGTCCCAAAAGATTATTCAGGACTGCCTTTTCTTATCATGCATGCAAAAGCTTTTTGAGCTCCCTAGTCTCTTTTTCAACATCTCTCTTCATATCATGAACTTCTTTAAGATGGATTGCTTCTGCATGAAGCTTGCCTCTGTGAATATCAGCTTCAGCATCTAAGATCTGCTTCTTCTCACCAGCTACCTTCTTGAGATCTTCGCCATCAGCGATAATCCTGTCTTTTAATCTGTCCAGTTCATGAATGGCTATTTCTTTAATCTCACTCATTTGTCCCCTTCCTTTCTCAAAGATAATGATATATAGAAAAATGACCATCAGCCACTTTAAACAAATGACTGATAGTCACATTATATCATTTCTCTGATAAATTGGAAGATATTTTTAGACAATTGCCAAATTATTCTGAAAAAAATCCGTGAATCAAGAAATCACATAGGAAACCTCAAAGCTTTTTCCCTCATCAAGTGCATTTCCGTACTCCCTTTGGGATAAGTCACCTTCAAAGCCTACCCTGTCACATCTTCCATACCAGGGTTCAATGCAGACAAAGGGCGCATTCTTACCGGTAGGTGACCAGATTCCAAACAGCGGTGCATCAAAGGATACTTTGAGAACTTCTTCTCCCAAAAGATTAAGAAGAGATACCGCATCCGCCTGATAGTTTTCTATAATAAGCGCATCCTCATCAAAAAGTTCCTTTGAAAGAACAAGTTTCCCGTCCCTAAGCAAAGCATCTTTAGTCCTTCCGGATAAGCATCCACTGCCATCGCCTTCAATGACATTCACCTTAAGGTTGCCGCTTACTACTTCATTATTTTTGTAAAACTTAAGGCTATCCTTATTAAGGTCGCAGTTAAAGGCAGGATGTCCGCCGATAGAGAAATAGATCACTTCTTCCGACGGATTCTTTACTGTCCAAAAGATTTTAAGACCTTCAGCAGAAAGCTTATATCCAATCTGCAAAATAAAAGAGAAAGGATACTTTTCCTTTGTATCTGCATTGTCCTTAAGCTCAAACCAAAGCTCGTCGTCAGACTCATTTAACAAAGAAAAATCCATGTCTCTGGCAAAGCCATGCTGTGACATTTCATAGGTTTTCCCATTATACCTGGATTTTTTATCGAAGTAGTTCCCAACAAGAGGAAAAAGAACCGGTGAGGTTCTTTTCCAGAAAGCAGGATCTGCCTGCCACATAAGTTCCTTTCCATTTTTGATAAAAGACCTTATCTCAGCCCCATGATCTGATACCGTTAACTTGTAAGTATCATTTGATAACTTATATTCCATACATCCTCCGCTTTTTAGCACTTAGCTGTCATCTTTGTTGATAAATAAGTAAGGGCATCACCCTCGAATCCTGAAAGTTCCCAGTCATCATAAAGCTCAGCCATTTTCATACCTGAAATTCCTTTTCCATCCATATCAAGAATCTTCCATGCCTTCTCAAACTCAGTCTTTTTACTTACAGATTTTGTCAGACTCTTTCCTCCAACAGCCTGCTCCAGTACTTCATCACTAAGTTCTTTTCTCAATTCACTCATTTCTCCACCTCCAAAGATAATATGACATCACTTCTGTTTCTTTATACGAACCAGAAATAATAATGGCATTTTTTATTATTCAGTAAAGGCCATCTCCGACTCTTTTATCATATTGCTGAGATCATAATCAGACACATCAAGAACCCACGCCAGCATAGTTATGTTATGGGCATGTTCCTCCACCGAAAACTTAGGACAGGTAAGATAAGTATCTATCTCTTCCAGTAGTTTTTTTCTAACATCTTCCTCAGATCTCATAGCTTTTACCTCATAAACAAATCACATTGATCACAAGTTAGCTTTAAAAAGATAATATGCCAGCACATGGAGCGATTGCTTGAAATCACCTCCGTTTATGCGCTTTAACAGTTCTTCCTCGGAAAGGAGTTTTACGTAAAGAAATTCTGTCTCATCAAGGTCCTGCTCCCTGACTCTTTTACAGCCGGTAGCAGCATAAATATGAACTCTGCTGTTTGATAAGGTTGCATTTGCCGGAATGGTCATAAGATGCTTCCAATTATTGGAGGAATACCCTGTCTCCTCTAAAAGCTCACGCCTTGCGGCATCAAAAGCATCTTCCTCTGTGGCTATTATGTTGTCGCAGGTGATATAGGGCACATCACTCTTTTCCTTATACTCAATAGCCCCCGCCGGAAACTCTGTCGTTATCTCATCAATTCCGTGTCTGTACTGTTTGACACATACAAACCTTCCCTCGGTATCCGTAGCAACCACCAGTGAAAAACTATGCTTGGAGTAATTATAAACAGGTCCAATCACCTCTCCATTTGGAAGTCTATAATCCACTCTCCTGAAGTCGATCCATTCGTCCTGAACAAGATGCTCAACCTTAACAGCCTCCCAGGAGAGCTTGTCCTTGTCAATTCCGTTATTCATTTATAGTACCATCCTATGTTATTTTAAGCGGAAAAGATAATAGGTAAATTCATATCCGTCATACCCATACTCCGCCTGATCTATCAGTTCATACCTGTCATAAATATTATCGGGAAAAATATCTCTTGCCACAACAAAATCGGTAACACCCTCTCTGACATATTTTTCCTGTTCATGGTAAGGATTGTTATCCGCCTCCGGAATATCCAGTGTCTGGGTCTGGAACCATCTGCAGCTTGGAACAATATCAGTCAGGGTATAAAGTCCCATATCAAGGCATCCGACGTTTAGCAGTGTAGGACTGTCTTTTTCCAGAACCTCATCCCTGAATCTGTACAAAAAGAAATCCTTCTTCTGAGAAAGAAATTCTGTATTCATGGAAAGCGCCAGAACAAGCCCCATTCCAAGAACATTTGTGAGAACGTAAGAAAGAAGAAATGCCCCTTCCTTTTTCTTTTCCATCTTCATGAATTTTCCCAAAACTGCAGATAGAAATGCAAATCCAAATACAGCAAAAACTCCAAGGGGAAGTGAATAATAGGGAATAGTCCTTCCACCGGCAAAGATTCCAAGAAACATAAAGCCAAACAAAACAGGAACCACTAATCTCGCAAAAAACTTCTGTCTCCCGGCCAAAAAGGCAAAGAGAATACCAACAAGTGCCGGCACAAAATATATGAGATTATCACGGATAAGCCAGTACAATATCTTGACCAGTCCGTAGAAAAAGCTGTAAATGCCGCCCTCAGAGGTGTTGGGATAAAGGAATACATTGATATAGACATACCCCCAATACCAGTCATAAAGGCTTTTGTTCAAAGCAAAATAAACTATCCAGGGCACAAATGGGATAAACATTCCCAGAAGAAAAACAGCGCATGCTTTGAATCCCATTACCACTTCTCTAAGGATCAAATAAGACAAAAAAGCAAGTGCCATCCAGCCAAAGAAAAATCCAAGGCCGGTGAATTTAATGTTTGCCACAAATCCTGCAAAGACTCCGCCTAAAAATATAGTTCCAAAACTTAGCGGCTTCTTATCAAAATCTTCTCTGGCGTACCTGACGAGAAGATACATTCCATAGATGTAAAAAGGAAGACATAATTCCTCTGCTGCTCCGCCCCACCAAAAACTCCTGGATACGACGATAACAAGGAAAGACACAGGCGCAAACAATACTGAAAGCGCTTCACCGGCATACAATCTTATCAGCTTATAAAAGCCGATAATATCTATAAATCCGACTATTGTTTCAAGGAAATATACTCCCAAAAAGGAAGTATGCGAAACCAGATATGCCAGGCCGTATGCCAGATAAAGATACATTCCCTTTTGGTCAAAGACATCCCTGTAGGGAACTTTCCCATTAAAGAGCGCTTTGCCTACAGAAAAATAACTATTGGCATCATCCCAGTTGTTCATGATATACAAAAAAGATGACCTGCTTGCAAGCATCAAAAAAAGCGCTGCAGATACAAAAAATAAAAGATATTTAATCTTACTGTCTCTATCTGTCATGCCAAAATCCTATTGTATTTTATTGTAAAGCCAAAAAGACCACTCAGAATACAGCGTGATTGCATTGCAGATTGGTCCCGTTAAACTCACAGTCTGTAATGATGTACTTAACGCCCTTACGATCAAGAGTCTTTCTTCCGGTAAGGACAAGATGAATTCTCTTATCCTCCGTCATGTACTCCTCGGAGACCTCGTCCATGGACTCAGCTCCATCCAGCACATTTTTAAAATCCCCAATAAAAGCAGGGACAATAACTGCCCCAATGCTCTGACCCTGATTAGGGCCATAGATCCTCATGATCTCATGGAGCATCTCCGTTCGTAGTTCATCCATAACCCCTATACCCCACATAACATTTCTTTATTGCTGAATGGTCTCAACAATTGAAGGAAGCAGCTGCTTCTTTCTTGATACCACTCCGGGAAGTATCGCACTGTCTCCCTCCACATTAACCCCAAATGCAGAATTCAAAGTGTGCTGAGCCTTCGCCCCCGCAAAGACTACTTCCGATGATTCATCTATAATATTTGTCAGCATGAAGAACAACATATCAAGTCCATCATCTCCGGCCACCTTCTTAAGCTCTGGCATGATCTTTTCTTTGATCTCTGATAGTTCTTCGGCGCTCATGGAATTGATCTGTCCAATTCCAATTGTCATATCGTCAACAGTAAACTTCTTGAAGTCCTGATGAAGAATTTCTTTTGCACTCTTGCCGCTAAGATTCGATCCGGCGTGGAACATCTCTTTTGCAAAAGTCTCATAGTCGACACCTGCAATAGCTGCCAGATCTTCTCCTGCCTTCTTGTCAATCTGTGTACAGGTAGGCGATCTGAACATGAGTGTATCTGACAAGATAGCTGCCAAAAGAAGTCCGGCAGTAGTCTTGTCTATCTCCACCTGATATTCCTTGTACATCAGATAAATTATGGTACAGGTAGAGCCAAGAGGCTGGTTTCTGAAATATACAGGCCCTGCAGTCTCAATGGTACGAAGTCTATGGTGATCTATGATCTCAAGGATCTCTGCGTTATCTGCGCCGTTTACTGCCTGATTCTTTTCATTGTGGTCCACCAGAATAAGCTGTTTCTTTTTGGCACCCAGGAAGTTTCTACGGCTGATCATACCGATGTAATGATCATTTTTATCAAGTACCGGAAAGTATCTGTGTCTCATGGAAGCCATTACTTCCTGAATATCCTCGATAAAGTCATCCATGTGGAAGCAGACCAGCTTATCTTTCTTCATGACGTGCTCAATTGGCATACTCTGATTTATGAGTCTTGCCACAATAAATGTGTCATGAGGTGTTGTGATTATCTTGGTGCCATGCTCCCTTGCCTGTATCTGTATGGTCTTGGCCACATCTGCTCCTTCACAGACGATGATACAACCAGCGTTCATCTCAATGGCGCAAAGCTGCATGTCATATCTGTTTCCAAGGATTACCACATCCCCTTCTTCAATGACATTCTCCATCATATCAGGATTAGCTGCAGCAATAACCACTTTTCCCTTTTTTAGGACATCGTCGATTTCTCCCACAATAAGTTCGCCATCGAGAGTTTCAACGATATTACTGTAACAGGTATTGGCATCTGAAAGAATTCCGGGATCAATGACATCCATGTATGTTTCAACGATATCATTGGTCGTCACAATTCCGGTAAGATTATCTCCTTCAGTCACACATAAGGTTACAACTCCTGCATCCCTCATCTTGGACCAGGCGTTCTTAAGAGAAAGATTTCTGCTGGTTCCTTCCAGCATCCTTATCTCCATATCCCTTACCTGTGTTCTGACATCTTTAACATAAGCAGGAGTCTCAACATTAAAATATGACATTACAAACTGGGTCTCTTCGTTGAGATGACCGGCTCTACAGGCAATATAATCGTCTCCTGTTATCTGCCTCTTTAGATTTGCATAGGTAATAGCAGCGCAGATTGAATCCGTATCAGGGTTCTTGTGGCCCATAACTATTACCGGTCGTTTCTGTTCATTCATTAAAAAGTCTCCTGTATTTTATTATCTTAGTATATCACGCAAACTGGCTGTTGTAGAGATTATAATAGAATCCCTTTCTGTCGAGAAGCTCCTGATGTGCTCCCTGCTCTATTATATGACCATCCTTCATAACCAGAATAACATCTGCCTCTCTAATGGTCGAGAGTCTGTGGGCAACAATAAAGCTGGTTCTGCCCTTCATCATCTTGTTAAAGGCCTTCTGAATTCTAATCTCCGTGCTGGTATCGATTGAGGAGGTAGCCTCATCCAGGATCAGCATAGGCGGAATGCTGAGCATAACTCTAGTGATACAAAGGAGCTGCTTCTGTCCCTGGGAAAGATTTCCGCCATTTTCTGATATAACAGTATCATATCCCTTTGGAAGCCTCTTTATAAAGCTGTGAGCGTGGGAAGCCTTGGCAGCTTCCACGATTTCCTCATCTGTAAAGCCCTCTCTTCCAAGGGTAATATTATCCCTTATGGTGCCGCTCTTAAGCCATGTCTCCTGGAGCACCATACCAAAATTGCTGCGAAGAACACTTCTTTTTATATCTCTTATATCATATCCGTCAATACTGATGCTGCCCTTGTCCACATCATAAAATCTCATAAGCAGATTTATCAGGGTAGTCTTTCCACTTCCGGTAGGTCCGACAATAGCAACTCTCTGGCCTTTTTTGATGTTGAGATTAAGGTCCTCAATAAGCTTCTTACTCTTATCGTAGGAAAAGCTTGCATCCTTAATATCAACAATGCCTTCTGCTTCGAGGGATGAAGGAGCACTATCCTTATCCGCAATCTCAGTTTTTTCCTCAATAAGACTGAATACTCTCTCCGCACAGGCCAGGGCATTCTGAAGCTCTGTGATAACTCCTGAGATCTCATTAAACGGCTTTGTATACTGGTTGGCATAGCTAAGGAAAATAGTGAGTCCGCCGACAGTCATTCTTCCTGAAATACAGGAAAATGCACCAAACAAGGCAACTGCCGCATATACCAGGTTGTTGATAAATCTTGTGCTTGGGTTTGTAAGGGATGAAATAAATGTGGCTTTAACGCTAGTCTTTTCCAGTCTTTCATTTATATCATCAAAGTATTCCATATTCTCATCTTCATGGGCAAAGGCCTTAACCACTGAGAGATTTCCTATCATCTCATCAACAAAGGCTGTCTGGTCGGATCTTGCCTCACTCTGCTGTTTAAACAGGGTAAAAGACCTGCCGGCAACGAATTTTGCAACAAACAAGGACAAAGGTGTCAGGACAACAACCACCAGTGCAATCTTGGCATTTAAGTAAAACATAAATATCAGGGTACCCAGGATTGTAACTATGCCTGTAAAGAGCTGGGTAAAGCCCATTAAAAGTCCGTCGGAAAAAAGATCCACATCCGAGATTATCTTGCTGACAATATCACCTGTCTGCTTAGTATCCAGATACTCAAAAGGGAGCTTCTGAAGCTTGTCAAAGGCTTCAGTTCTAACATCTCTTACCACCTGAAAAGTTATCTTGTTATTCGCCTTATTCATTATCCACTGGCAAATTGCAACAATGAGAACAGATACTGCCATTCTGATCAGAATGTTGATCACGTTTCCAAAATTTACAGCATCCTTTCCAAGGAGCTGATCCACGGCTCTTCCAGCCAGAATAGGCACATAGAGTGACAAAAGAGCTGTCACTACCGCAAGAAACATGGATATAAAAATGAGAATGCGGTATTTACCGGCATATCCAAGTACTTTTTTCAGTGTCCCCTTTTTCATACCGCTCCCTCCTTCTTAAACTGAGAATCATATATTTCTTTATAAAGTCCGCAAGACTTTAAAAGCTCATCGTGTGTTCCGATGCCTGCAATCTGTCCGTTATCAAGGACTATTATCTTGTCACAGGAAAGAACAGCTGAACTTCTCTGGGATACTATAAATGTTGTCGGCGGATTCGTCATTCCTGCAATGGCATCACGAAGATTTCTGTCAGTCAGATAATCAAGAGCAGATGCGCTGTCATCAAGGATCAGTATCTCCGGCTTTCTCACCAGTGCCCTGGCAATTGTAAGTCTCTGCTTCTGTCCTCCGGAGAAATTCTTTCCTCCCTGGGCTACCATGTAATCAAGTCCGTTTTCCTTACCCTCAACTACCTCTTTTGCCTGAGCAATCTCAAGTGCCTCATAGATTTCCTCGTCTGTAGCATCATCTTTTCCCCATCTGATGTTATCTCTGATACTTCCATGGAAAAGAACTGCTTTCTGTGGAACGATTCCTATCCTCTCTCTTAGGGCTTCAAGATTGTACTCCCTGACATCGTGCCCATCAATTGAAATACTGCCGCCATTTACATCATAAAATCTGGGGATAAGATTGATAAGGGATGATTTTCCGCTACCGGTTCCACCGATGACACCAATCTTCTCGCCGCGTTTAACTGCAAAATCTATTCCCTCAAGAGATTCTTCGCTGTTTCCTTCGTACTTCATAGAAACATTGGAAAATACTATATGCTCCGGGGTGTCTGCAAACTCTGTGATTTCGCCATCCTTCATGGAAGACTTAAGTTCAAGAAGCTCCTGAACTCTGTTTCCTGAAGCAATAGCCTTTGTAACTGTAAGAACAAGATTTGCGAACTTGATAAGTTCAACAAGAATCTGTGACATATAGTTGTAAAGAGCTACAACCTGGCCCTGGGTCAGTTCTCCGGCATTTACGTAAATAGCTCCTCTATAGATAAGGAATGCAACTGAAAGGTTAAGTATTGCAAAAGTAACAGGATTCATCAGGGCTGATACGCCGCCAACGAATTTCTGCAAGTTCATCAGTTCATCATTATGCCTGTGGAAATTACTCTTTTCCTGTTCCTCGAGGCCAAAGGCCCTGATAACTCTTACTCCAGTGTGATTTTCCCTTGTAAGTCTCAGGAGAGTGTCAAGACCTCCCTGAATCTTTCCATACCTTGGAATGCTCCATACCATTATGGCGCCTACAACAGCGAACAAAAGAATAATCGTAACCAGGAATATCAGAGCCTGCCTGACATCAATGGTAAATGCCATAACCATGGCACCAAAGACTACGAAAGGAGACCTTAAAAGCAGTCTAATGGTCATATTGACTCCCTGCTGAACCTGATTCATGTCGCTGGTCATCCTGGTGATCATTGCCGAGGTTCCAACCCTGTCCATATCAGAAAATGACAGCTTCTGGATATTATCGAAAAGAGCTCTCTTTACCTTCTTGGCAAAGCCAGCAGCGGCCTTTGCTGCAAAGAGCTGCGCCGTTACCGCACTTATAAAGCCTACAACAGTAAGAAGCAGCAGTAAAAGACACATCTTTATGATCTGCGATGAATCATGCCCGGCTATTCCTTTATCTATCATGGCCGCGATTACAAGTGGCACCATGAGCTCAAAAGAGGCCTCAAGGAGCTTGAACAAAGGACCTAAAATCGCCTCTTTCCTATAATCTTTCAAATAAACTAATAATTTTCGCATTTATACGTTTCCTTTAATGAATTGGTTTCGAGGACGCGCAGTGGCGCCCGGATATGTACAATTCCATGCTCATAGCACTGGACACTGCGTGGAGCCTGTTAGTAGTTAATTCTTAGCCCCTTAGGGTAATGGTTTTTAAGCATGCCGCCCGCAAGTTTTGCCCAGCCGATGGAATAGCCGTCCACGGTGATTAAAGTCCAGCCTTTGTCTTTATTGTCCGGGCATCTTAAGGTCTGACCGTTCAAATACTGCCTTATTTCCTGGGAGTCAGACCTAAAATCCACAGAAATAAGTGCATCATCTACTTTCATGGCAAGTGCCAAAGCATGCGAAGGTTCAAAGCGGTCCTTCTTTATTGTGCCAAGATGAAGTCCGGGGCGAAGGACCTTAAGCCCATTTGTTGATGGCATATCATTGGGGGCCAGATATAGCTGGTCACCAAACTGGAATATGGTCTTCCCTAAATCAATTCCACTCTTTGTAATATGCTCTGATGAATCCGCAAATGCAAGAGTTTCCTTTGCAAATGAGTTAAAAACATTCTGAATGTCTTTTTTAGCCGGAAGTATCCTTCCTCCAGGAACGAAGCCATCTCTTTTCCCTATCTCTCCGTCCCGCTTTAATACGCACATAAAGTGACCTTCACCGTGAAGCTTGTGAGGCCATAGTCTTACAGCATTTCTAATTTCATCTGCCTCTTTGCACTCGTCAGAAATAAATTCCGGCCTTGCATTCTCCATACCACCAATAAGTGGCGCCTTTTGAACATGAAAGTCAGGATGTGAAGAAACAAATCCGTAAATACTCTCCTCGTTTTCTAAAGGAGCAAAAGTACAAGTTGAATAAACAATCGTCCCACCTGGTGCAAGCATTCTTGAGGCATGCTCAAGAATATCTTTTTGCCTTGCAGCGCAGTTTTCAACATTTTCAGGACTCCACTCCGTTGTAGCAATCTCGTTTTTCCTAAACATCCCTTCTCCGGAGCAGGGAGCATCCACAAGAATTTTATCAAAATACCCTCCAAAACGATCTGACAAGCTCTCAGGCGACTCATTAAGGACCATGCAGTTGGTAATTCCAAGTCGCTCCACATTAAGTGACAGTATCTTAGCCCGGTCCCTATTGATCTCATTGGATATAAGGATACCCTCGCCCCGCATTTTTACTGCAATCTGCGTTGACTTACCTCCGGGAGCAGCGCATAGATCAAGGATTCTCTCTCCCGGCTGTGGATCAAGGTAGTGAACCGGTGCCATGGCACTGGGCTCCTGAATATAATAAAGTCCCGCCTCGTGGTAAGGGTGCTTGCCTGGCGTCGCATCTTCATCATAGTAAAATCCTGTTTCTTCCCAGGGCACCTGCTCCTTAAGGCCTTCAAGCCTAAGCTCATGATTGTCTACCTTTAAGGTATTTATTCTAAGTGCATGATATCTTGTGTCAGTATCTCCAAAGCTTTCCATAAATGCCTTGAATTCATCTTCTGGCAAAAGATTCTTCATTCTTTCAACAAATAATTCCGGAAGCATCTGTACTCCTTCCATTCCAAAATTCTATTACTATACGTTTTTTCATGGTTCAGTCAATTATCGCATATATAAAGGCCTTCGCATAGATGCTCTTGTCATCTTAAGCGAAAGCCTTATATCTGCTGTATTTCAGGCATTATCCTTATGTTCCTTCAGATATTTCTTTATACCTCTAAAAGTTTCAGGACTTATGATATGCTCAATCCTGCAGGCATCGGTCTCTGCAATTTCCTCATTGACCCCCGCTGTAAGCATAAGGAACTTAGTAAGGTTTGTGTGCTTCTCATACACACTCTTTGCCTTTTTAAGCCCAAGCTCTGTCAAGACAAGCTCACCGTCATCCTCTACAGTAAGAAGCCCATCATCTTTTAAAAGTCCAACAGCCCTGGATACACTTGGCCTGGAAAAGTTAAGCTCGTTTGCCACGTCAATAGACCTGACCATCCCTTTTCTCTTTTTCAATAAATATATAGTCTCAATATAATCTTCCCCTGATTCGTGCATATCCCTTCTCCTTTAAAAAATATGTAATCCCTATATAATTATATTGTATGCAATCAAAACATTCAACCCCTGCAATTTCAAATTGAGCTATCATTTGCGATAGTAAGAATAAATTCCAGATTTCCTGAGACTATGAACTCTCCACTTCCGGCTGTGATAAAGAAAGAATTGCCTTTCTTAATAGCAAACTTCTCTGCTCCGCAAACAATTTCTCCTTCGCCATCAATTGCGATCACACTGACAAAAGAACTGTCATCAGCATTTCCCTGATAGGGTGCGCCGTCAGATGTCTTTATGGAATCAACGGTAAAGAACTTGCAGCTGCAAAGATGATCATCCGAACCTTTGATATCTACATTCCTGGAAAAACATGTAACATCAAGAGCCTTTTCAATGTTAAGCTGTCTTGGCTTACCATCTGACCCAAGTCTTCCGTAATCGTATACTCTGTAGGTAACATTTGAGCTCTGCTGAATCTCTACAAGAAGTATGCCTTCTCCTATCGCATGAAGTGTTCCAGGGGTAATCATGAGAATGTCGCCCTTCTTTACGAAAACTTTATGCACTACATCTGTAAGGGTATTATTCTTTATTCTCTCTTCAAATTCCTCTTTGGAAATGTCCTTCTCAAAGCCCTTATATAAATATGAACCCTCTTTTGCATCAAGGACAAACCAGGCCTCAGTTTTACCATATTGTCCTTCGTTCTTCAAGGCATATTCATCATCAGGATGGACCTGTATTGAAAGATTCTTTTTCGCATCGATAAGTTTTATCATTATGGGAAAATCATCATATTTCTCACAGTTTTTCCCAAGAGCCTTTCTGCCATAAATCTGAATAGCCTCGGATAATGTTTTTCCCTGAAGTTCACCATCTGCTATAAGGCTCTCTCCGTCCTTATGGCATGATAAAACCCATGCCTCCGCACAGACTTCTCCTTCATACTTTATTCCATATTCTTCTACGAGCCTTCTGCCACCCCATAGGTAGTCCTTGCAGGCCGGAACCAACTTCCAAATTGCCATTCTTTCTTCCTTTAAATGTTTAATCAGTGAAGGTGTATTTTAACATACATGCGTACTAATTCTCAATAATCAGCATTCAGTCGCATCTATTGCAAGTTTTATAGCCCCCATTATCCCCTGATCATCGTTAAGACTCGCCGGTACAATGTAATTATCCAGGTCATGAGTAAGCGCAGTGTTTATGTATCCGCCATTTTTTTCCTCAAAGGCTTTCCTGATAAGCGGAAACAACTGAAGCTGATGCATAACACCGCCGCCGAGAATAATCTTCTTTGGGCTTAAGGTCATACAGAAATTAACAAGAGCTGTACCGATGTAATCAGCCTCAAGCTTCCATACCTCTTCTTTACCCGCAAGTTTAATTGCCTTTTCTCCCCATCTTTTTTCTATGGACGGTCCGGAAGCAAGTCCCTCAAAGCAATCATCATGATAGGGGCACACACTCTCTCCCTTGTCATAATTTCTTTTCCCAATATGGATATGCCCAAGCTCAGGATGAAGCATTCCATGAAGAAGTTTTCCGTTTGTCATGACTCCGCCGCCGATTCCGGTACCGATGGTCAGATAAATTACATCAGACAATCCTTTAGCACATCCATAGGTAACTTCCCCTAAAAGAGATCCATTAACATCCGTATCGAACCCCACCGGAATTCCAAGGTCCTCTTTTATCCTGCCAACTATGTTGTAGTTTTTCCAGGCAGTCTTAGGGGTCGAAGTAATAAAGCCATAGGTATCAGAGTCTCTATCAAGATCAATGGGGCCAAAGCAGGCAACTCCGATTGCCTTAATGTCTTTATCCTTAAAATATTCAATGATAAGAGGCATAGTCTCATCCGGCGTAGCAGTTGGAATGGATTTCTGTTCCAATATTTTGCCATTTTCATCTCCAATAGCACACACCATCTTTGTTCCGCCGGCTTCAAGAGCTCCATACAGCATAAAAAACACCTCCATCTTCAAAACATATTATTATTATACAACAAAAAGACGCTTAAGACCTTAGTATATGTCTAAGTTCTTAAGCGCCTTAAAAGCTTTTTGAAATTACTTTTCTTCGTATTTGAATCCAACTACTTCATCGGAATCATTGGAATCACCTTCTGTATTTACAGCGTCATAGTTAAACTCTTTTCTGTTTTCGTATCCGGAATAACTTGGTGCATCCTCCATGAGAACTGCAGCAATTATATAAAGCAGTAATCCGCTTCCACCAACCATAAATACCAGGGCCCAAATAAGTCTTACCAGGGTAGGATCGATTCCGAAATACTCAGCAATTCCTCCGCAAACACCTGCGATCTTTCTGTTGTTGCTCTTATACAATTTCTTGTTATTCATAACCATTCCCTCCGTATGATATCTAATTTCTCATCGGAACTTCCTACAAGATTTTGTTTTAGTTCCAATGTTTTCATCTGATAATACAATTATAGTAATCGTTTTCACTAATATATATGATTACTTACGAGAAATATTTTATGGTATTTCTCTTTTTTGGCAAAAATAATTAGCTCAAGCCTTCATCCAGAAGCTTTCGGTACTCCTCCCAGGAAATGCGCACGCCTCCCATGCTCTCTAAATGATCCGTGTGGAACTGACAGTCTATCATGAGAAAATCATTGTCCTCTAGGAGCATAGCAAAAAGAATAAGCGCAATCTTAGAGCCATTTTCCATCTCTGAATACATGCTCTCTCCAAAAAAGCACTTTCCAAGCCTTACTCCATACAGTCCTCCGGCCAGTTCTCCATCAATGTAGGCCTCAAAGCTTGAAGCAAGACCTTTTTCAAAAAGCCTGAAATAAGCCTTTTCCATGTCATCTGTGATCCAGGTTCCTTCCTTAAACTCCCTCTTTATCCTGCAGCGGTGCATCGTATCGGCAAAATCCCTGTCAAGTTCAAAGTCTACCACATGCTTTTTCATGAACTTGCGCATGGAATGGGATATATGCACCTCTGATGGCCTGATTACAAACCGCTCCTTTGGACACCACCAAAGTATCGGCTCACCTTCATTGAACCAGGGAAAAATGCCATTACTGTAGGCAAGGACAAGTCTCTCAAGAGAAAGATCTCCTCCAATAGCCAAAAGTCCGTCATCCCGAGCCAGTGTTGGAAGCGGAAATGATATTTCTTTTTCATCCAGCTGGAAAACCGGCATTACCGCCCTCCTATACCTTACTTCTTTGCTGAAGTTGCAATAAACTCCCCGTTCTTAACTGTAATATTTATCTTTCCGCCGTTCTTTAGCTTTCCAAAGAGTATCTCGTCCACAAAAAGCGGCTTAATATCATTACTGATAACTCTGTCCACTTCTCTGGCACCAAACTCCTGACTTATTCCGCGCTTTTTAACAAGCTCTTTTGCCTTCTTGTCTGCGGTCATCCTGATTTTCCTAGCCAAAAGCTGCTGCGACAGCTCCTTTAGCTTTTTGTCCACAACCCTTGTGGCCATATCATCATCCATGCTGTTAAAGACAACAACCTTATTAAGACGGTTTCTGAACTCAGGCTGGAAGGTGCGCTTAACCTCCTCCAAAAGCACTGATCTGTCCTGATTAGTACTGATAAAGCCTATACCGCTTTTCCTAAGGCGGTTAGCCCCTGCATTGGATGTCATGATCACGATGACATTTCTGAAATCTGCTTTTCTTCCCTGATTATCAGTCAATGTGGCATAGTCCATCACCTGCAGCAGTACATTAAAGATATCCGGATGTGCCTTTTCTATTTCATCCAGTAAAAGAACTGCGGAAGGGCTCTTACGTATAGCCTCCGTCAGTATACCTCCTTCTTCATAGCCCACATATCCTGCAGGTGAGCCGATGAGTTTGGCAACCGCATGTTTTTCGCCGTACTCACTCATATCGAATCTTATCAGTTTTACTCCCAGTTCCTCTGAGAGAGTTCTGGCTATCTCTGTTTTACCAACTCCTGTCGGTCCCACAAAAAGGAGACTTGCCAGCGGTTTATTTTCAGGTGTAAGGCCTGCTTTCGAAAATTTCACAGCATTGACCACCTGACTTATGGCCTCATCCTGTCCGAAAATTTTATCCTTAAGGCGCTTTTCCAAAGTCGCAAGGCCTTTTGTATCATCTGTTTCAACAGTCTCTATGGGCACTCTGCAGATTTTGGTGAGAATCTCATTTATAACATCCTTATCAACGCTCTGAGTCTTAGTGGCCTGAGGATGTAATTTCCTGTAGGCTCCGGCCTCATCAATGATATCTATCGCCTTATCCGGAAGAAACCTCTCGTTGATATATTTTGAGCTCATTCTCACGGCATATTCCAGAACACCTTTGCCATATTTTACGCCATGATATTTTTCATACTTGCTCTTTAGCCCCTTTAGGATTTCTACAGTTTCATCCTCTGTAGGTTCCTTTATCTCAACATTCTGGAAACGTCTGATAAGACTCTTATTCTTCTCAAAATACTTTTTATACTCTTCAAAGGTAGTTGCCCCGATAAACCTTATATGCCCATCGGAAAGATAAGGCTTTAGCATATTTGATGCGTCAAAAGAACCTTCTCCAACAGCACCGGCGCCTGAGAGATTGTGAATCTCATCAATATAGATTATTGGCTTTTCCTCTTTGCCTATCTCTGTAAGAACTTTTTTAAATCTCTTTTCAAAATCACCTCTGTACTGGGTTCCGGCAAGCATACCGCCAAGGTCCAGTGCAAATACCTTCGCTCCCTTAATGGCATCCGGAACCTGATTTTTCCTAAGAAATTCCACAAGGCCGTAAGTAATGGCTGTTTTGCCAACTCCCGGCTCACCTATATGCAGAGGATTATTCTTCTCCTTCCTGCAAAGGATCTGTATAGTCCTCTCAAGCTCATTTTCTCTGCCAATAAGCGGATTTATATCTGTTAAAGTCTCGTTAAGACAGGGCGCATAAAGCTTCCAGCTGCTGCTTCTCTCGTCCTCGCCCGTCTCAATACCTGCCTCGATTGACTCTTTTATCTCATCCTCTATATATGCCATTTCCTGCAAAAGATCTGCCTCGGCAATTCCCTGCTGTTCCATAAAATATACGGCATAGCTTTCATCAAGGTTAAAGATTGCATGAACCAGATGCCTTACATGGATTTCAGTACTTCCGCTGCTATAGGCGCTCTGCCCCGCAAAATTGAGTATACTGTTGACACCAATAGAAAACTGAGTCTCCACCTTCTCATTCTTTTCAACATATTTTTTAATGTAGGCAGACAGACTCTTTTTTAGAACATTTATATCGCCGCCACATTCCTTAAAGGCCTCGCAAAAAACAGAATCCTCCAGAATCTGTAAAAGGATCATCTCCGGGGTTAAGTATTCATAACTGTTTTCTGTGGCGAACCTTACTGCCTTCTGAAAGATCATAGAAGCTTCCTGTGAAAGATTCATTTATGCTTCCTCCAAAGTCATTCTAAAGGGAAAGCCTTCGCTCTTTGCCCTTGAAAGAGCTAGTCCCACCTTGGTTGCTGCTATATCATAGGGGTACTTGCCAACTACCGCCTGCCCCTTCTTGTGTACTCCCAGCATAATGGCCTGGGCTGTTACCTCATCCTTATGAAAAATGTCCACCAATACCTGCACAACAAATTCCATGGTCGTAAAGTCGTCATTGTGCATTACAACATTGTACTGCCTGGGTTCCTTTATTTTGCTGCTGGTACGCTCTTTTACCGCATCCTTCGTCGCCATATCTGTCACCTTGAAATGTCTATCTAAAATCCGCTAATTTACTTCGTAAATTGCTTTTTCCTCATATTTGTTCGGGTCTTAAAGTCATAATGCTTTACATGTGAACATGTACGCATTATAACCTTAAGACACCTATATTTATGATATACGAATTGCTCCATGACTTCGTCATTTTCGCAATTCTACAAATATTCGGAAATCGCTAATTTACTTCGTAAATTGCTTTTTCCTCATATTTGTTCGGGTCTTAAAGTCATAATGCTTTACATGTGAACATGTACGCATTATAACCTTAAGACACCTATATCATACATTATACCGCAAAAACTGTGATTCCCCTTAGATTTATGATAAGATTATTGATGGTGGCAAATTTATGCAGCCATAATATATATGATATATAACATTCGAGGATTTGGTATGAAAAAAAGATATTATTTTATGAACCTTCTAAGAGCACTCTCCATGATTGCCATAGTTTTTTACCATATGGTATTTACTCTTTATCTATATGGAATAAGGCAGCATGAAAGCATAAGCTTCTTTTTCAGCAATGCAAATATGCATATTGCAAAGGTCGGAGTGAGCCTGTTTTTTATCCTTTCAGGTTGCGGCCTGATGATGTCAAGTGACATCGATAGCTTTAGCATAAAGCAGTTCTATAAAAAAAGATTTATAAAGATACTTATACCGTTCTATGTTGTCTATGTATTTACCTTTGCCTTTCATATCATTGCAGGGCATTTAACGCTTCCGCACCCGTTTTTGGAAAGGCATCTAAAGCCCTATAGCTTTCTTTTTACCGTTTTTGGAATGGATGCTTATATTGATACTTTCAAGATTCCGACCTGCTCTCTTGGTATCGGGGAGTGGTTTTTAGGATGCCTGGTCCTTATGTATGCTCTGTTTCCAATACTGAGATACATAATGCTAAAAAGGCCTAAAATGACCATGTTAGTCGCAACAGTTTATTATGCCCTTATCATTTCCAGATATTATAACTTTAAGGTCATATCCACAGTGCCTATGTTTACCAATTTCCCAATAAAAATTTATGATTTTATCCTGGGAATGTTTTTGGCAATAATACTTGAAAAACTGCCAAAATGGACAGCTCTCATCGGCCTTGCAGTCAACATATTTTTTGCTGTATTTCCAAAAGAGCTCCCCGGAATTGACAGCTATCAGATTGTGATTCAGTCGACAGCTGCCTTTTTCGCATTCTTCGGCCTTGAGCATTTTCTTGAAAAAAGGGAAAAATTCAATGCTGTCGTTTCCAAGTTCTGCGCTTATAGCTATGAGTATTTCCTGATTCACCACATTGTAATCACCTACATGCACGAAAACGGAATAAATACCGAATTCTCAAATTTAGACATTCTGCTACTCTTTTTGGCAGAGATTGCACTTACAATTGCACTGGCATTTTGTCTTAAGTTTATTACAAGTCGCATTGAAAAGCTGATCAGTCGAAAGCAGTAATTCTATGAAAAGAGGCGTAACCACCGCAGGTTACGCCTCTTATATATTCATATAAAGTTTTTATTTCTTATCTGCAATAATCGCAAGTGTTGTAGATATGTCATTTAATGTCTGCGTTACGTTCTGTATCATCAACTGCATCTTGATCTCATCCGGTAACTGTTCTTTTCTCATTCGCTCTTGCATTTCCTTGATTCTCTGTTGCTGCAAAGCTGATACTTCTGAAACTCTGCTCATTAATACACCACCTTTCCTTCCCAAAATTATTGAAGCGCAATCAATATTGCGTCATCAAATTTATTGTATCATGTATTCGGGAGTTAATTTATTAAATAATTATTTAGTTTCGCATACTAAAAAGAGGTCATCCATAAAGGATGACCTCTCCACTACATTTTCGTATTTAGTTTGCAGAAGATTACTTGGCGTAATCAGTTGCTCTGCTCTCTCTGATGATATTAACCTTGATCTGTCCGGGATATTCCATCTCGTCCTCAATCTTCTTGGCAATATCACGAGCCATGAGAACCATATCTGCATCAGATACCTGTTCAGGAACTACCATTACTCTGACTTCTCGACCGGCCTGAATAGCAAATGAGTGATCAACACCCTTAAAGCTATTAGTAATTTCCTCGAGTTCTTTTAATCTGGATGTGTAAGTTTCAAGAGTCTCTCTTCTAGCACCAGGTCTTGCTGATGAAATAGTATCAGCTGCCTGCACAAGAACTGCTATAAGTGACTGTGGCTCTACGTCTCCGTGATGAGCCTCTACTGCATTAATAACTACCTGTGATTCCTTATATTTCTTACAGATATCTACACCAAGCTGAATATGAGAGCCTTCAAGCTCGTGGTCAACAGCTTTACCGATATCATGTAAAAGACCTGCTCTCTTAGCAATTCTTACATCAAGGCCAAGCTCAGATGCAAGAAGTCCGCACAGCTGCGCAACTTCCACTGAATGCTTCAAGCAGTTCTGGCCATAGCTGGTTCTGAATTTCATACGACCAAGAATCTTGATAACTTCAGGATGAAGACCATGAACACCTGCCTCGATAGCAGCATTCTCACCTTCCTCCTTGATCTTGGCAGCTACTTCCTTCTGAGCCTTTTCAACCATTTCCTCGATTCTTGCAGGATGGATACGACCATCTACAATAAGCTTCTCCAGAGCGATTCTGGCAACTTCTCTACGGATTGGATCAAAGCCTGAAATAACCACAGCCTCCGGTGTATCATCAATAATAAGGTCAACACCGGTCATTGTTTCGAGGGTCCTAATGTTTCTTCCTTCTCTACCAATGATACGACCCTTCATCTCATCATTTGGCAGCTGGACAACAGATATTGTAGTCTCGGAAACATGATCTGCTGCACAACGCTGAATAGCGTTAACAACAATTTCCTTAGCTCTCTTATCTGCTTCTTCCTTTGCTTCAGCTTCCATGTTCTTGATCATGACAGCTGATTCGTGTTTCACATCATCTTCTACGATCTTTAAAAGATACTCTTTTGCCTGTTCGGAGGTTAAGCCAGAGATTTTCTCAAGTTCCTGTAGCCTCTGTTCTTTAAGCTTCGCAACCTCTTCACTCTTCTTGTTAAGCGCATCTTCACGAGCATTCAAGCTTTGCTCTTTCTTCTCGATCGCTTCCGATCTCTTCTCGACGTTCTCCTCTTTCTGCTGAACTCTCTGCTCAGAACGCTGAACCTCTTTTCTGCGGTCCTTAACTTCCTTCTCGAGATCATTACGTGTCTTCATAGCTTCTTCTTTAGCTTCAAGAAGTTTCTCACGCTTTGTCTCCTCAGCAGTCTTGAGTGCCTCGTCGATAATCTTTCTTGCCCTTTCCTCAGCACTTCCGATTTTCCCCTCAGTTACCTTCTTATGGTAATTAGTCGATAAAATCCAAGTAACAAGTACAGAAATGACAAGAGTTGCTACTACTGCAATAATAATACCTGGCATTACAGGAGCACCTCCTTATTCAGTTTTCATTGTACAATATTTTGTATAGCAGGCAGTAAAAACGCCCACTTATATACAACATTACAACACTTAAATTTTACCTTTTATAAAATGTAGTGTCAAGGATTAGAATTTAAAGTTACTGTTCAGACAGAAACGCTGGGCTATCTGAGCATTTTCATTTGCAACAACTTTGTTCTGTTTCATATTACCGGACATATCAGTAACGGCACCGGCCACATCGCCGATTCCTTTGGCACACTATTTTGAGATTTATAATCTTTCCTGATCTTATAAACATTGTAGCCGCATATTATCATAACAAGGCACTCAGATAATATTGTGCCCAGAGCAGCACCGGCAATTCCCATATTAAATATGCATATAAAAAGGAAATCCAGAGCAATATTACATAGCGATGATATAGTCATAGCAGCTAAAGGAATATGACTGTTTCCCCGGCTTCTAAGTGTTGCAGCAAAGAACTGTCATTATGTCAAACTCCAAATCCCGTTAGTTAATCATAATCCATTGCGCGCCTTATCTTATCCATGGAATAACCTTTGCGCATAAGAAATGCCATTATTTTCTGCTTGTCCTTGTAGTCCATATCCTTGTCATAATGCTTCTTGATAAGCAGTTTCTGTATCTGCTCAAGCTCAACATCTTCTCCGGATTCCAAGCCCGATTCTTCGTAGATTTCATCCATAAGAGGCATCAGAATATCTTTGCTGATACCTTTCTGAACCAGATCCTGAACTATACGATTCCTACTCCTCATAGACATATGATATGTTATATAGTCACTTGCAAAGCGTTCATCATCAAGATACTTGTAGGATTTAACATATTCGATAGCCTCATCTACAAGCTCCTTCGGATAAAGACCTTCTGATAGCTTATCACTAAGTTGCTTCTCGGTATAGTCCCTTTTTTGCAGCAGATTCATTGCGCGAAGTTTAGCCCTCTTTGATAAAACTACTTCTATTATCTCATCATATATGCTCTGAGAAATCTCGCTACCAGCCTTAATCTTATATTCTCGCAGTTCTCCTTTATAGAGCACAAAGGCAAACTCCCCATCAATGAAAACTTTGCTTCTCTTCTTATCTAGTTCAACAACATCTGTAACTATCATGACTTCCCCACCATATTCTTTAGATATCCAACTCCAGTTGAGGATTTGGATATCTAAAAGAATCGGTGACCCGAAGGTCACCGATCATGTTTGCCGAGTACTAATTTATTTTGAAGCTTTTGTCTTCTTGGCTTGTGCAGCCTCTGAGTCAGCAGCTTCTGCAGCAGGAGCCTGGCCATCTACAGGAAGACCATAGTGTGCTCTTACCTTGGCATCAATTTCAGAAAGGACTGCCGGATTATTCTCAAGGAAGAGTTTAGCATTCTCTCTGCCCTGTCCGATTTTCTCTCCGTTGTACTGATACCATGCGCCGCTCTTATTAACAATGTCAACGCCTGCAGCAAGATCAAGAATATCACCTGTAGCTGAGATACCTTTACCAAACATAATATCAAATTCAGCTTCCTTAAATGGAGGTGCAATCTTATTCTTAACAACCTTTACTCTTGTTCTGTTACCGATGTTCTCACCGTTCTGCTTAATAGCCTCGATTCTGCGGACATCCATACGAACTGATGAATAGAACTTAAGAGCACGTCCACCTGTTGTAGTCTCAGGATTACCGAACATAACACCAACCTTCTCACGGAGCTGGTTAATAAATACTACTGTACAGTTAGACTTACTGATAACAGCAGTAAGCTTACGAAGTGCCTGAGACATAAGTCTTGCCTGAAGACCTACATGTGAATCTCCCATATCTCCGTCAATTTCAGCCTTAGGAACAAGGGCAGCTACAGAGTCAACAACTACAATATCAATTGCTCCCGAACGAACCATGGTCTCTGTAATCTCAAGAGCCTGCTCTCCGGAATCAGGCTGTGAAATGTATAAGTTATCAATATCTACGCCGATATTCTTGGCATATACAGGATCCAGAGCATGCTCAGCATCAATAAATCCTGCGATGCCGCCTCTCTTCTGCACCTCTGCGATCATGTGAAGTGTTACTGTTGTCTTACCACTGGACTCAGGTCCATATATTTCTATAATTCTCCCCTTAGGAATGCCTCCAAGGCCAAGGGCAATATCAAGGCTAAGTGAACCTGTTGGAATAGTCTCAATATTCATTGTATTTGATGGATCGCCAAGCTTCATAACGGCGCCCTTACCGAACTGTTTCTCAATCTGACCAAGGGCCGCCTCTAATGCTTTTTGTTTTTCTTCTCTTTCCATACTCTTCTCCTTTAAGAACATCCGTTCTGAATATAATTCAATATTAAAACAGATGTTCGATTGTGTCAATAAATTTTTTCCATGTTTCTAAATATTTTTTTAATAATAAATGAGATTTCCGGCAGAAACGCCAGATATACAATATGGATCACACAATCCCAGATTGTATATGATTCCCCGCAGAACATACACAAGTCATTGTCCATGATGAACAATGACTTGATTACAATACCATATTATCATTCCTTAGGCAATAATCGATTTTTAGTAATTATCTTAATTGATCATGCCATAATCAAACTGTCTGCAGAGTTCGTTATACTCCTGATTGATAAGCAGTACCATCTCAGGATCTCCACAGATATTATCGGGATGGAACACCTTCAAAAGATCTCTGTAACGTTTCTTTAAAGCCAGAGGATTATTCTTTGCCCCCCTGAATAAAAGATCAAGTGCGTCATCCTCATATTCCCTCTGGTAAGATTTCTCTCTTTCCAGCCTTATATATTCACCCTCCAGCTTCTTCTTGTCGCTGTTGAGCTGGTCAAATCCATTGTTAAGAATGCGAAGCCTCTGCTCGAACAGAGCCTTGTCATTGTTGAGCTTTCTGGTGGCTGTCTCAAGCTTTCTCTCAGCCATGTCCATTCTTTCTCTGAAAGAGATTTCGTCCGCCTCAAGTCTCTTGTATCTCTCTTCCAAAGAGCTCTCCATGTTCTCAAGCCTGACACTTTCTTTGAAAAGCCAGAGTTTAAGCTGTGCCAGTTCGTCTTCTGTTCCGTTTAGAATAATCTCTTCAATGTTCCTTTTTTCTTCCATACGGAGCCCCCTTAATACAAATTATGCCTCATCCTTCTCCGGGAATGCGATGTCTACTGCCTCATCGTCATCCATCATATCCTCTTTTTTTGCTGTAAACTTATCTACAACATCCGGAACAAGGTCAAGAATCTTTGTAACTGCATCCTGATTCTTGATATTTACAAGCTTCGTAGAACCATTCTTGATAACAAGAACTGCACTGGGAGACATCTTGGCACCAAAACCACCGCAGCCGCCGTTTTTCTTATCAGCTGTGCTGGAGCCCGCTCCTACACCAAATGAAACATCAACAAGGGGCACTATTATGGTATCACCAACCTTAGTGGCCTCACCCACTACAGTCTTGGCAGCCATTATAGAATTCATCCCCCCAAGTAATGACTCTACAACTTCATTAAAATTGCTCACGTTAAATTCCTCCCCATGATGACTTAATACTACGATTCAATAATCTTTTTAAATCTCTTTATAACTTTCTTTACATCCTTGTTGAAATAGCAGATTGCCAGCGAAACAAGAATAGTAAAAGTAGTTATACGCCCCTTTATGTGGGCATCTGCAGCTACAACCTTGCGTTCAAAATCAGGTTCAAAGTAAACCTTTTTGCAAAGTACCGGATATAGTGCACTATACAGCGCCATTACCTCAGCAGTGTCAGCAGGATCGCCGGTTCCCAAAAGAATATTTGCATTTATCTTTTTGGGCATAATAGCCTTGATTATCTTGATCAGCTTCTTTTTAACAAGAGCAAAAGCCCGCTTGAAAATATCGTTTTCAAGTGTAGTTTTTATCATCCCTATCTTACCACAAACTCTAGATATTGTATATTGGATTTTTTCAAGCACAGTTTGTGGTGTTTTGAGAATATTTTCAATCTTTTCGAAAAAGTCAGTTATTATTTCGATCAGGGCCTTATCTTCAGGTTCATTTTTCAAATTGTCTGTACAATTCGAATTATTTTCTTCAGAACTGTCTTTTATATCTTCAGCTTTCTGTGCTCCTTCATCCTTTTCGGATTCAGGTGTCTCCTCCGGCCTTTTTTCGGAGACGTCCTTAGCGTCCAATTCTCCCATGTCACTCTTTTCTTCATAGGATATATTGGTTTCTATTTTATCATTATTTGTATCGGTTTTTTTCTCTGCTTCTTTATCTTTTTTCTTTTCCCTTGGAAAGACTTTGATTCCCAAAACCTTTACAATAAAAGTCTTATCATTTGGGAAATCAATACCGGCACTGATAAAATGAAGAAGCCAGGTAATCTTAGCCTTAACACTTATCTTCTCCGCATCGAACTTCTCATTACGATCGGTCTCAGGAACAGAAGCATCAATCTTATATCTGATAGGAACAAAAAGGATAAGTATAAGCAAAAGTAATACTATGGCCAGAATGCATAGTATTACAATCCCTATTATCTTAAGAGCTGTTAAAAATCCCGCCAACATAAAACACCCCAAATTTCCTTAAGCATCTTTGGACTTAAGGTATTCCAGAAGCCTTCCGTCCATTCCTGCAATGGAAGCCTCCTGGGAAATACGAAGAACAATATCAAGCGCCTCCTCATACCCGGAAGCAATGCCGTATACATAGGCCGGATGGTATCTGAAATATTTCTGTTTAAGAAAAGCACAGTTTATTATATCGAGCTGATTACTGCCGCCTTCCGGTCTCACAACACAGTAAATCCCGAACTGTCCGCTCCCCATCTTAAGCTTCCACTTGACGACAGGACGGTTTTTTACGGAATTTCCCCAATATAGTTCTTTATAGAAATCACAAAATCCCCGCTTCTTGAAACTCATATCTGTTACCCCATTATCAATATTTTAGCACATAAAAAACACATTACTCCACATCAAAATATGCATCAAATATTCTCTTTGCAATGGGAACTGCATAGCTTCCTCCGCTACCGGCGTCTTCCACAATGATAGTCACGCTGATCTCGGGATCCTCTGCAGGAGCAAAACCTGTAAACCAGGCATGTGAATCGGATGTTCCGGAATTGAACTCAGCGGAGCCTGTCTTTCCGGCAGCTGTATAGGAAAGACCCTTTAATCGTGATGCTGTGCCGCTTTGAACAACCTGCTCCATCATATTTGTCAAAGTAAGAGACTCTTCAGCGGTCATAAGTCTTTTGTAGTTCTCACTGTTAAAAGTCTTTATGACTTTTCCATCCTCGCTTTTTACCTGAGTGATAAGCATTGGCTTCATCAGGATACCGCTGTTGGCGATGGCATTGGTTATCATATTCATATGGATAGGCGTAACGCTGGTTGCCCCCTGTCCTATAGAAAGCTGCATGACGTCATCAGAAGAGCTGTCTTCATCTATATTTGCCTTGCTCTGAGAGTAGGACATGCTAAGAGGAAGCTCCTGATTAAACATCAAAGAGGAAAGAACACTGCCAAAGGTCTTCCTATCAATAGACAGACCTATATTCGCAAAGGCTGAATTACAGGATTTTGCGAAAGCAGACGTAAAATCCAGATATCCATGATTTTCACCATGGTAACAGGAAATAGTGTTTCCCTCATAGCTGTATCTGCCATTACAGGTAAACTTATAGTCTGAGTATTTGCCCGCATTGTCTTTTAAGTAAGCAAGCGAAGTTACAATCTTGAAGGTAGACCCCGGTGGATAAAGTCCCTGGGTTGCCCTGTTTAAAAGCTTTGCATCCGGCGAATTATCCGCAATGAGATTATTCCACTCTTCCTTGATGGTATTGGGATCAAAATCAGGCTTTGAGACCATAGCCAGGATCTCTCCGGTCTTGGGATTAGAAACAACTATTGCCCCTTTTCTGGCAGAAAGTGCGTTATATGCCACTTCCTGAAGCTTTACATCAAGAGTTGAGTAAACACTGTCCCCGGGATATTTCGTACCTGAAGCGTCGTAGGCGACCTTATCGCCAAGATCTATGCTGGTATTTATAAGATAATAATTTGCCTGGGATTCAATTCCCATTTTACCGTTTGTAGAGTAGCCTACCACATGGGCAAACTCTTTGTTGTAGGGATAAAACCTTTTTTCTTTTCCATTCTCATCAGTTCCTGTGTAAGCAAGCACATCTCCATCCCTTGAGTATATAGTGCCCCTGCTGTTCTGATTTAAAAGGATCTGCTGTCTCGTATTATAGCTGTTATCAAGAAGTGTCTGCCTGTTAGAATAAGCATATTTCCCCACATAGATAAGAAGCGAAGCAAACAACATCGTATAAAACACAGATATCACTATGATAGGATAAGATCTTATCTTCTTTTTCTTTTTAACATTATTCGTCCTGTCCGGGCGTTCTCTGTCCTGATTCTCCGGCACGCTTTTTTGCCTCCATTCTTCTGCGTCTTCTTTCCATAGCCTCGTACCTCTCATCCGAGCGTATCAAACAGATACCCTCAGCGATCATGACCATGATAATTGTTGTAAGGACTGAAGTCCCTCCATAGCTAACCAGAGGCAGTGTTACACCAGTAAGAGGGATGAATTTGGCTCCTCCACCGATTGTAAGAAATGTCTGGAAAATATATGCTACACCAATTCCGGTAATAAGGAGTCTGTAAAATTTATCCCTTAGAAAATATCCTTCATACATAAATGCAATAAATGTACTTACACAGACCAGCGCCATAAGAGTTGCAAATACTACCCCCAGCTCCTCTGCTACAGCAGAAAATACAAAATCCTGCTCCACATAGGGAATTGACTGGGGACTTCCGCCATAAAGTCCAAGGCCAAACCAGCAGCCGCTGCTTATACCAAAAAGAGATTGTGATAACTGATAACCTGTTCTTTCAATGTCACTGAAAGGATCAATAAACGCCTTTACCCTCACCTGGATATGCGGAAAGAGTTTATATGCCACAACACTAAAAAGAGCTCCAGCTCCCAGTCCAATGGCAAGGTATCCAATATTCTCCGTGGCAATATAGATCAGTGCAAGATAAATTACAAAAAAGATCAGCGCACTTCCCAGGTCCTTTGACAAAACAAGAATTATGACATGCGCAGCCGCAACAACAGAAGACAAAAATAATTCCAAAATTGACTCCGCCTCAAAAAGAGCTGCCGCCATGAAAAACAGAAATACGATCTTCACAAACTCGGAGGGCTGAAATGTTATTCCCCCGATAGTATATGTAATCTTTGAGCCATGGGTAGCCGTTCCGAGAATAAGAACTACCCCAATAGCAAGTATGCCGATTGCAGCATATATCCAGGTAAAGCTCTTTAAAAACTCAAACCTGAAAATAACCTCCGGTACAAAAAAGCCTATGATAAAAGATGCGGCTATGATAAAGAACTGTTTTATAGCCTTCTCGTAAGATAACCTTGTGAGTATTATCATTCCTATCATCAGAAGGATACAGCAGTTATTGATAATAAGTCTGTTCCCCTCCGGATAAATTATGTAAAAAAGCATTATGACCGAAGCAAAGACTATTATCTGAAAAGCAAAGAAAAAAGCATAGGCTGCCTTTCCCGTTCGTGCCAGAATCTGTATAAAACAGGCAATCTGCATGGCAAACATGCAGATTATCTGACGCATATAAAGTCCTTTTCTCTTTTTTTCACCCTTATATCGGAAAGCAAAAAATGCTTCCAAAGTGTAGAGCAAAAGGAAAAAAGTTATGACATATTTTGATATCTCAGTTACATATAATTCCATCTGTTTATTCCACTGCTCGCTTAAAGTGACCTGTAGTATATTTCATTTCGTCAATCTCACTTAAAGCCTTTTTATCCTCAAGCATAAATCCCTTAAGGATTCTCGCAGTTTCTTTCTTATCTTCTGTAGTAAAATCCAGTCTTAAATGTCTTATTCCACTGACATTTTTTATTTCATCAAGCTTCTTATGCAGAGATGTAGGATGGACATTCCAGATGCAGTTATAGCAATTCCTGCAGTTTGTGGTAACATCCAGTTCATTGCCCAATCTATCAACGATCTTCATGGTTTCTTTATTGAAGTGTCCCATCTTACCGCTGCAATTTTGAAGCGTTTTCTTAACGCAACCGGCACTGATCATCATAGGAGTCTTACCATAAACATTCATGGACATAGGGACTCCAAGGTTACCACTGATTCCCTTAAGAAGCTCTTTTATCTCATGGGAAGAGAGTTCTAGCGGAACAGACATCTCCTCTATCCTGAAGTTTCCATTCACATTGCACTCAGAAAGAAGTATCGCTGCCTGAGTGTTCCAGGTATATACACCATAATCAAGTATTACTTTGCCTGAATAATCCTTCTCTTTAAAAAATCCAAGCTGCTCAAAGTTCCTGATTAGAACTCCGTCGAAGATATCATACTTACTGTTTTCAAGAATCATCTCGAGGTCTTTTGTGGCATCAAAGCTCTCTCTCCTTGTCACAAAAGGAAGGGCAACGATAAATTCCATACCGTTTTCTTCATCATTTTTCAACTCCCGCATCCTTGATAGCCTGTCCTTATCAAGAGTGAAGTATATATCGCTGTCCACATATATTCTTGAAGGTTCCATATCAAGGGCCACATCAAGCTGCTCCGCTGTATTTACCAGAACATGATAGTCAAGGTCCGCTTCCATTTCCCGGTCATATGAATCATGATTTCCTTTTGAAGCTTTATCTGCGCCGCTATCACTCTCTTTTGCAGGTGCTTCGCTTACTGCAAGAAGCTGCTGAATCATATTTTCGCACAGCTGCCTTCTAAGCTCATTAAGCTCACTGACCGGAACAAAAATGCCCTCCTTGTCCCTCGGATCAATGGTGATATCAATATTTTCAGCTTCGAATGCAGTATTTCCAAGCCTCAAAAGCTGTTTACGGACGCTTTCCTCATCCATAGGTCTCTTGGTTGAAGCCTGAACCTCATTGCCGGTAACAGCTTCATAAAAATATCCGTCTTCTCCCTTGTCCACTATCATGGATATAACTGCCGGCTCACCTAAAACAAGTCTGCATTCGATGCTGCATTTTACCTTGAGTTCTCCGGTCAGATATTTGACTTTTATTGTCTCTAGAACCTCCTCTGAAGTTCCGTTATAAGCAGGAGATGAAACCGTGACCATATCTTTGCCATTATGCTTGTGATAATAGCCTTCGCTTATGCCGGTTCTAAGATACAAGGTCTTCAGAACATTCATATCCTCCTCTGAAACCCTGATTTTTTCAGATGGATTCTGATAGTAGCTATCAATATACTTTCTATATAGCGCAGTTACGCCTGCAGCATACTCCGGTCTTTTCATCCTTCCTTCAATCTTGAAGGAATCAATTCCCGCTTCAATCAGTTCCGGAATCATATCAATAGTGCACATATCCTTTAAACTAAGAGGATATATTTCCTTGTCTTTTCCCAAAGAAGTCTCTGCCAGCCTGTATGGAAGTCTGCAGGGCTGAGCACACCTTCCTCTGTTACCGCTTCTGCTCCCTACCATAGAGCTGAAAAGGCACGCTCCCGAATAGCAGTAACACATTGCACCGTGGATAAACGCCTCCACTTCTATGTCAGCTTCCTTCCTGATGGCTTTCATTTCCGTAAGGCTTAATTCTCTGGCGGGCACTACTCTGCAACATCCAAGATCTTTTAAAAGTTTTGCCCCATAAACTCCTGTTATTGTCTGCTGAGTGCTGGCATGGAGCTCTACCAGAGGAAATTCATCCCTGATAAATCGCATAACTCCATAATCCTGAACGATCACTCCATCCAGATGTTTTTCAGCAAAAGGAGCCAAAAAGTCATAGAGCTGGTCAAATTCTCTCTCTTTTACCAGCGTATTGACTGTCATATATATTCTTTTTCCATGGAGATGGGCATAAGAAATAGCGTCCAGAACCTGATCTTTATCAAAATTATCAGCGTAAGCTCTGGCGCCAAATTTGGATCCCCCAAGATAAACGGCGTCGGCACCAGCATTGAATGCTCCCACCATTGTTTCGTATCCCCCTGCCGGGGCAAGAAGTTCTACTTTTTTTCTCATAATATAAAAGAAGGCTGCCTCGTGGACAGCCCGATTATCTGATTATTTCTTAGTTCCATTTCCCTTTATCTGGGTTTCCAACTGAATTATCTTCTTGGAAGAATCATCCAGTTTAGTCTGAAGATTCTTGCCATTTTTCTCAGTATTCTCCAGCTTGATCTGAGTCGCAATAAGCTCATGCTTAAGATCATAGAGCTCTTTTTCTTTCTCAGAAAGCTGTTCCTCCATGAGTTCGATCTGCTTCTTGGCCTTGAAGTAATCATCCGCAATATTCAGCTGTAAAAGCACATTCTGAGTGTCAATGGGCTGTCTCTTGAAACCGTCAATCTTATTGTACTCTGAAATCTTATTGTTAATATAGGATGCTACCTTCTGAAGGTACTCCTCACTTTCATATCCGCTTAAGGTAAATACCTTGCCGCCAATAATAACTTCGGTATCAGTCTTGGATGCCATTGTCATTCCCCCTGAACTAGTATAGAACTATTTTCTTCATTGCTTTATTATAACAAATCTAACAGCTTTGTCTACTCGTTAATGCTCTAATGCTCTACTCCACATTCGTTACTGTTCACTCGCATGCAGCTCGCTCCAGTAACCAATTCGCGCATTCATTCCATATCGACTTCGTCGAAGGAATGCGCTCACTCCTGCATCAAGTTCTCACGAAATGCGCAGCTTAGTGCGCATTTCTGTCTGAA
>JAFPVA010000243.1 GCA_017413105.1 Butyrivibrio sp.
TCTTTTATAATAAATCTCATCTGATATACAAGTGTTAACTGCCACCTTCTTGGCGTAATCACAGACAAACTGAGAATCCATGCCGGCTGAAAAGTGGGTATTCCACCAGTGCTTTGGATTCTCCGGATCATACAAAAGAGCCTGGTTCTGCACAAACTCTTCTACTTCATATATGTAATATCCAAATTCTCTTAAGGTAATCTCGGTATCATCAACTGTGATCAAAGGCTCATCAAGATGATCTTCATAAACGAATCTGCTCAGTATTCTCCCGCAAATAGCAGCAACTATCAGGATGACGTTTGCAATTAAAATTATTTTGATAGCTCTTTTATCTGATCTCTTCATAATCACTATCCATCCTGTGTAAACAGCTCTCTTTTCGTAAATCCGAATTTACGAGCTTTATTTATTCGTTATAGGTGTTCCTATTATGACGTTATCATATGCACGAAAAGAAATATATAGTACCTTTTTGAATTTGGGCGAGGCCCCTTTTCGCATATTCTTTGTTCTTATCATTACTTGTTTGTTAGAAAAGCTGTTATTTCTTCTTGGGTTGGCATTACAGAAAGTGCACCTTTTCTGGTGGTTATAATGGATGCCGCAGCGTTTGCAAACGACAGGCATTCAAATAATCCGTCCTTTGTCAGATTATCAAGTCCGTTTCTGTGGATGTAATCTATGGCACAGGCACAGAAGGTATCGCCTGCTCCTGTAGTCTCTATAGTAGCAGGATTTCTGTACCCGTCTTTTTTGATCACCATATCTTTGTAAAGAGCTATGCTTCCTTCAGGTCCAAGTGTGGCAAACACGATTGGAATACCAAAGTCTCTCTTTATTTTCCTTGCTCCTGCCTCTATATCCTTAAAGCCTGTAAAAAGCTCAATCTCATTATCTGAAATTTTCAGGATATCACAGTTTTCAAAGCCATATTTCATAGCATCTGTGGCATCGTCTACGTTCTTCCATAAAGGTTCTCTGTAATTTGGATCAAAAGATATGACTGCTCCGCTCTCTTTAGCTATTGTAACAGCTCTGACAGTTGCCTCTTTTGCAGGTTCGTCTGTCATTGACAGTGTTCCAAGATGAAATACATCTGCATTCCTGATAAGATCAGCATTCTTCCCAACATCCTCTGCTGTCAGCATCATGTCTGCTCCGGGCTTTCTGTAAAAAGAAAAATCTCTGTCTCCATTTGGAAGCTTATTTACAAATGCAAGGGTAGTATTTATCTCCTCGTCAAAGACAAGTCCGGTAGAGTCTATACCCTGCTTTTCAATTCTCTCTTTTAACATCCTTCCGAAAAAGTCGTTTCCAACCTTTCCGATAAAAGCTGTGCTGTTGCCTAAATTCTGAAGCATAGACAGCACATTACAGGGTGCTCCGCCTGGATTAGCCTCAAATAAAGGATTTCCCTGGTTGCTGTCTCCGCTTCCTGTAAAATCAATAAGCAACTCCCCCAGCGCAACTACATCTTTTTTCATAAGTTATTTCCTCTCAAGCTCATACATAGTAACATCCATAAGAAGTTCTCCAACTGCCTTAAAACTGATACCTTCAGCTCTGACATCTGTAAGGATTACCATAGACATTACCTGCTGTCCATTATTGATGAAGAGCTCCATGCTGTATCTGTCAAGAACAAGTCTAAGTGAAATCTCACCCTTATTTCCTGCAACCTTACATCTTCTCTGATGAACAATGGCTCTTCTGCTTCCTGAATGCTTTCTGTCTATCTTAACAATATTGTCAACAGGGTCATATTCAATCGTTGAATAAGCCTTGCCATTATCAGCAAAACGAATTTCAAATTTTTTATATGAAAGTTCTGCCTGTGTAGATCTGACTCTTACTGTCATATCTACGCATCTGCCCTCAATACTTGAAAGTGAAGCACTATCAGAAATAAGTACATTCTGTCTGCTGATTCTTTTGCCGTAATAATTCTCTATCTCTCTGGCAGGCCACTGAATAAGTCTGTTATCCTTAATAGTTATTTCCCTTGGAATACTCATCTGGCCAAACCATGGGAAGTCATCGCGCCTGATTCCACATGTATCCCAGTTCTGCATCCAGCCGATCATGACTCTTCGTCCATCAGGAGTCTTGATTGTCTGTGGCGCATAAAAATCAATACCATAGTCAACAGCCTGACAGTTTTCTTCGCAGAACTCTCCATTTTCATCGATATTTCCAATCACACACAAGGTGCCGTTTCCGTTGTGGAACTCAAGCTCTTCAGGGAGCATATCCTGAGGGCTTGTGAGAAGGACCTGCTTGCCATCGTGATTAAAGTAATCAGGACACTCCCACATTACACCGAATCTGTGGTTGTTCTTGATAACAGTCTTATCATAGGACCAGTTGATACCGTCATCACTTACAAACTGTAATATCTGTCCATCGATATCCTCAGTTTTATTGCCAACTACTATGTAATATTTGCCATTTTCACGCCATACCTTAGGGTCTCTGAAGTCATATTTGCCGGCGCCCTCAGGAAGCATAGTGCTGTCAATTACAGGATTATTGGCATACTTCTCATAATCCCTGCCATCTCCAAAAGCTACACACTGGGTCTGAACCTCTCTGATGTTGCCATCTTCATCTTCCATTTTCTGAACTCCTGTGTACACCAGAAGTTGTCTGCCATCTTCCATTTCAATGGCACTACCTGAAAAGCAACCGTTCTTGTCATATTCCATATCAGGAGCTATAGCAGCAGGATAGTATTCCCATGTGATCAGATCCTTACTAACCGCATGTCCCCAGTGCATAGGTCCCCATACTGTCTCATATGGATAATACTGGTAAAAGAGATGGTATTCACCCTTATAAAGGCTAAAACCGTTAGGATCATTCATCCATCCACATCTTGGTGTCAGATGAAAAAGAGGCCTCATTTCAGGGGCAATCATCTTTTCCTTTTTCTCTTCATATTCACGTGCTCTGTTTAACTTATCACTCATTTCTATCCTCACTTACCGTAAATCATTACATTTTCTTCTGAAAGAGCCATTACATCTCCAACATAGCTGTCCTCAGCCCTTGGAAAAAGAGTATCTGCATTTTGGCTATCAGCACATCCTGTGAGCATACATGCAAGAAGTGCTGCAATTATGGCAACTTTTCTTTTCATTTTTTAAAAAAGGGAGGAGAAAATCTCCTCCCTGCCTTTCCGGTTATATGAATTACTTATAGAACTCATCAAGATATTTCTGGTAGATAGAGAGATACTCATCAAGACCATATGCATTAACCTGCTTGAGGTACTCATCCCACTCAGCATCTGTAAGACCGTTCATAACGAAGTTACTTCTGCTGGAGTTGATATAGCTGATAAGATCTGTCTGGATAGTTGTAAGAGCCTCTGTATCATCAGCTGTCATAAATACATTAGGATATACATACTTGCAGTTCATATCGTCTGTGTAGTACTCCTTGATCCAGTCAAGACGGTACTGAGCGTCATCAGGGCATGTAACATATACGCCGTAGTACTCATCAAGGATTGCAAGAGGACCACCAACACACTCAGCCTCACGAACTTCTACAGGAGAAGCATCGCCAAGAGGTGCATGCTTGAGCATTTTGTCGCCGTTTGCATTTGTTGAAAGCTCGAAGATATCAAACTCATCATCCTCGCCATATGTTCCCCAGTTGTTCTGTGGTGACTGGAATGGATCATACATCTTATCAAGCCAAGCACATACGAATGCAGGGTTCTCACACTTAGAAGTTACAACGCATCTGCCACGATCAAAACCTGATGTGAAAGAGCTGTTCATAGGAGTTACATTCTTAACATCAGCCTTAAGAGCTGCAAGTGGAACGAAATCTTCAAGGTTATCAATGTTAGCAACGTCCCATGTAAAGCAAACACCATATCTGTGTGACTTACCCTTAGCTACATAAGTTGACCAGTCCTGTGTGAAGCACTCAGGATCGATAAGTCCCTCTTCATAGAGCTGATGAAGCCACTGCATACCTGACTTGAAACCTTCCTGTGTTGCTGTGCAGATAACCTTCTTGTCATCTGTAACTGCAATGTGCTGTCCGATATCATTGTCACCGTAACCTTCGCCAAAGCCGTTAATAAGAAGGCTTGGATCCTGATCGTTCATGATGCATGACATAGGAATGATGTCACCCTCAATACCAAACTCAGCCTGAAGCTCTGAAGCATGCTCCTTGAATGCCTTAAGTACTTCTTCGAATTCATCAACTGTTGTAGGTGTCTGAAGTCCGAGGAAATCAAGCCATTTCTTGTTGATGTAAGTGAAGTTATTACCTACTGTCTGGATAGCGGTCTTGTTAGAACCAAGCTGCTCAATCCATGGAAGTGCCCAGATGTGTCCCTCGGAGTCCTCACACATTGTGCGGTACTCAGGATACTTATCAAATACTGCCTTAAGGTTAGGCATGTTGTTGTCAATGTACTCTTCTACAGGAAGAATAACTCCCTGATCAGCATATCTGATGAGGTCTGAGTTACTAAAGCCTGCATTAAATACAAAATCTGTAAGTGTGTTCTTGTTAGCCATGTTGAGCTTGATCTTGTCGCCCCACTGATCATTTGAAATAGCTGTCCAGTCAACATGTACGTTTGTCTCTTCCTCAAGTCTCTTGAAGATTGTTCTGTTGTTAGGTTCTGACTCAGTTCCTGACGGATAGCTGATTGTACCTGTGATAGTAACCTTGTTTTCCAGCGGAAAGCTGATATCATCCGCTGCAACTGATACTGCCCCACTGCCTGAAGCACCTTTTCCGCAACCTGTCAGAACACTGGCTGACATTGCAAGAACAAGTGCTGCTGAAAATAACTTTGTTGTCTTCTTTTTCATTTTCCCTCTCCTTATAAAAATTCTTTATTATCTCCTGTTGCCAGGGGAAGTTCTGATTGTTTAAGCCTCTCAGCCCTTAACTGAACCAACCATGATTCCTGAATCAAAATACTTCTGGAAGAATGGATACATTACTATAAGCGGTAAGCTTGAAATAATGATGGTTGCATATTTAAGAAGTTCTGCAAGCTGTGCTCTCTGAGCTGTACTCTGCATATCTGCTATCATTCCCGGATCTGGTTCATTCTGGATGAGGATAGCCCTAAGCACCAGCTGAAGAGGCTGCTTATCTGCTGAATTCAGATAGATCATTGCATCAAAGTAGCTGTTCCACATTCCTACAAACTGCCACAATATCAGCACTGCTATAAGTGGTGTGCACACAGGAAGAAGTATTCTGAAGAAGAACACCAATTCATTAGCTCCGTCCACATCAGCAGCTTCTCTAAGTTCGCTTGGAATACCTTTGTAGTAAGTTCTTGCGATGATCATGTTCCATACGCTAAATGATCCCGGAAGAATTACAGCCCACATGGTATCAAGAAGTCCCATGTTACTGATAAGAAGGTATGTAGGAATCAGTCCTCCGCCAAAGAACATTGTGATAATAAAGATTGCATTAAAAAACTTTTTTCCTTTAAAATCATCTCTTGACATTGGATACGCACACAAAAGTGTTATAAATACAGAAATAACCGCAAATAATACGGAATATATAATTGCATTTCTAAATCCAATCCATATCTGAGAATTGGTCATAACTCTCTCATAAGCTGTAAGAGTCCATTTGCTGAAATCAAATACTATTCCCTTGTTCTGAAGTGTTATAGGATCCATGAAGGAAGCTACAATAATATAAACTACAGGGCCTATGATAGCCATTACAAAAGCTGCAAGGAGAATATAACCAACCAAAAGAAATGCTTTATCTCCAATGGAAGCTCTGGCAAATTCGCTTTTTTTATTATTTACTGTCTGTTGCATTTCGCTCCCCCTTATAGTCCCTGACCGTCGTTAAGCTTCTCAACAACCTTATTAACCACTATGAGAAGAATTACATTTACGATCGTATTAAATAATCCAACCGCTGTTGAATAACTGTAATCACCATTCAAAAGACCTTTTTTATAAACATAAGTAGCTATGATCTCAGATGAAGCAAGGTTCATATCTGACTGAAGTGCATAGGCCTTTTCAAAGCCGATACTCATAATGTTTCCTGCCTGAAGGATGAATTGGATAACTACCATATCCTTGATAGCCGGCCACTCTACTGCCTTGATCTGTTGCCAGATATTGGCTCCATCAATCTGTGCTGCCTCTTTGAGTTCCTTGCTGGCATTTGAAAGAGCTGCTGTGTACATGATCGATGCCCAGCCGGCGCCCTGCCAGATACCACTTATGATGTAGATTGGTCTGAATGCTGCAGGGATTGTCAAAAAGTTGATGTTCGTTCCCAAAAGCATATTGAATGGTCCTGTAACCGATAAAAGAATCCTGACCATACCACAGAGGACTATGACAGATATGAAGTTAGGCATATACAGAACAAGCTGTATCTTCTGTTTGATCTTGCTACTGGCAATCCTGTTAAGTAGAAGCGCCAATATTATCGGCATTGGAAATCCCCATAACAGACCAAAAATACTCAGTTTAAGTGTATTTGCAAGATATTGCATAAAATCGGGTGATGATAAGAACTGTTCGAAATACTTAAGTCCTACCCATTCACTCCCCAATATTCCTTTAAATGGGTTGTATTTCTGGAAAGCAATCAGAATGCCTCCCATCGGAATGTACCTGAACACTATTGTCAGTAACAGTGCCGGCCCCAGAAAGAACACATATAGTTGCCAATGCTGTTTAACATATACCAGGGTGTTATGCATCGAATTATCTTTTACCTTTGTGTTCATGTAGCCCCTCCCAAGTTTTACATTTGCATAATTCTCATTTGCATATGTAAAATATAGCACCCATATTTTCATCTGTCAACATAATTATTTTACATTTGCACAATAGATATTTACATTTGACACTTTAATTTTTACATTTTATAATGATATAGGTGTCAAAAAGTCATAAATACCTACTATCTGGGGCACACCCATCTTTTGACACATTCATCTTTTATTTAGAAAGTGGAGACTACATTATGCCAGTAAAAGTCACCTTACAGGATATAGCAGATGCTCTTGGAGTATCCAGAAATACCGTATCCAAGGCTATAAATAACACCGGAGTTTTAGCTGAAGCTACCAGACAGAAAGTTTTAGAGAAGGCTATCGAAATGGGATACAAGCAATTTTCTTATGCCAATTCCATTTCAGACATTACAAATCCTTTCAATTCCCAGCCCAAGGCTTCAGGAGAGATTGCTCTCTTTTCAGGCAGTTTCCTTAATAATTCTCACTTTGCTTCTACCATGCTGGATAAATTTCAATATGAAATTTCTCTGCTTGGCTATAGCCTGACAATGCACCGGGTTGATCATCAGAATATAGAGTCAAGAACTCTTCCTCTCTCATACAGACCGGATAACACCAAGGCTATTGTATGCATCGAAATGTTTGATCACTCCTATTGTGAAATGTTGTGCAGCCTAGGATTACCTGTTCTCATGATAGATGCTCCCGTTGCAAGCTACTGGAGACCATTAAACGCAGATGTTCTGCTCATGGATAATTTTTCCAATATATATACAGTCGTTAATGACATGAGCAAAAAGGGAATTGCCAAGATAGGATTTGTAGGCCAGGTCACACATTGCCGTTCTTTCTACGAGCGATTCATAGCCTTTAGGGAGGCAATGTATATCAATAATCTGAACTTTGACGAAAAATATTGTCTTACAGAGGTTCATCCTCACGGATTAGAATATAGAGAATACTTATTCGAAGCTCTTACGAAGATTCAAGAAATGCCCGAACTCTTTATTTGTGCCAACGATTTTGTAGCTCTCGATCTGATATCCGGCCTCAAGAGAATGGGAATAGAATGTCCACGTGATATCAAGATATTCGGTTTTGATGATTCCCCCGAGTCCAAGATCATGTCTCCTTCTCTCTCAACCAGCCACATACACAGCCAGATAATCGGTTATTCAGCTGCCAACCTTGTAATCTCAAGGATTGAGCAGCCTGATCTCAATTACAGGATAACCTATACAGAGACTGATCTTATTTACAGAGAATCAACACAGATGTAATAAAATGTAAATAAAAGGAAAACCCCAGAAACGCTGAGTTTCTGAGGTTTGTAAATCCTTTTTGAATCTCGAAAGATTACAAAAGGAGTCCTTGGATAAAAAATCCAGGGAGTCTTTTTGTTGCTACTTTATGCTATTGCTTTAGTTCTTTTGCCAATTAAACAATAGTATGTCACCATGAGCATCAGAAAAGCGCCTATCCATGCAGATACTTCAGAAATGGCAATTCCCTTAAATCCGTTCCTTCCTACCAAAAAGCCAAA
>JAFPVA010000244.1 GCA_017413105.1 Butyrivibrio sp.
ATATTTAAACTTATAATCGTAACTCAAAATTCCCAGAAACAAGAAAGACAGAAAAAACGTAACAACAGAAGCAGGGTGCTCCTTTAGGATCCCCTTTGCCCCCTCTTTGATTTTTCCCAACAATATCATATTTTTTCCTCCATGATGCGCGAACTTCTGCCGCGCTCTATTCATGATACCACATTTACCTGCCAAAAGAACCGTCCCCGTGGCAGATAAAAGAGACTCTTGGCGGGAGTCTCTTTTGCGTTGGAAAATTTGAATTCTACCTCAGTGTCACAATGACAGAAGGTCAAATAAGTTTTTTTCTCTCGAAATAATCGTTTATCTGGGAAAAAAGTTCGTTTTTTCCGGCGCTTTTTAGTATGTAGCCTTCTGGCTTTAAGCTGAGCACCTTTGTGACGCTTTCCTTGTCCCCTTTGCCTGTCAGGAAAAATACCGGAATAGAAGAGGTCCCAACTTCGCTTCTTATCATCTCCAGCACCTGAGGTCCGCTGGTCACCGGCATTTCATAATCAAGAAGGATCAAGTCCGGTCTATTCCTGGCGATATAAGTAATAGCCTGCATTCCTGAGCTTACAATGGTCACTCTGTAATCAGATGATAGCCAGTCCTTTACCATCTTAAGAAAAGATGCATCATCATCCACAAGTAGAATGCTTTTTTTGAGAGCTTGTGCTTCTCTACCCAGTACAACACTTTCCATTGCACTTACAAGATTCTTTATATCAAGAGGTCTCTTAAACACATTGGCTATCAGCCCATCTGAAATAGTCTGTCTAAGGGCGTTTATCTCTGCATCATCACCGATTACACTAAGGCTTATCTCGTTTTCTGTACAGATGTCCTTAAGATAGACAATATCCTCTTTCACATCATCAAGATAATCACCAAGGTAAAAGAGAATGATACCGATATCCTTTGTATTTGCCTCAATTTCTTTAATTACAGGCTCACATTTATATATGCTAAAACCTGCATTCTTAAGATTTGAGGAAATGGCATCCACCATAAAGGTAGATCCTCTGCTTATTAAAAGTAGTTTCTTATCCATTCTGATTCACCTCATCCAAGTATATTGATTATCTGATCCCAATCTGCATTTCTGATTGCACTCTTTAGGTCCTCAAATCTCTCTTTTTCATCATCCGGCATTTTGTATTTTTCTATAGAATCAAGCACCATGAGAATACTGTCATAGTCAAACATCTGGGCAATTTCCTTCATGGCAGTGTAGGCCTCCTTTAGCTTGTTGGGAGTGATTACTTCCTTTTCGGAATCGTCTTCAGCCTTTTCAAATATCTTTGCCAAAAGAGCTGTCGCTTCCCTGTACATTACAAGAAACTTATCGGTACTTTTCTTAATGAAGCTTAAATCGCCTTCATTTCCTGCTTTTTCAAGGCTTTCTGCAAGATTTCCAAGCTCCATAAGACCTACAATTCTGGAAGAACTCTTAAGTGCATGAACCTTGGTTGTATAATTGCCGAAACTCTCAGAATCATAGTAATCCTTTATCTGCCTTGAATTATCCTGATATGAATCATAGTAGGATCGCAGGGCATCCATCAGTCCCTGAGACGATCCGCAATTTGCTATTGCCTTTTTTATATCAAAGAGAGAAGAGTGCCTGATAATCTCCGGTATGATTTCTAAACTGTCATTTCCAACATCATCCTGCTCAGATATTGTGGCCTTTTTTACCTTGTCCCCCGGAAGGAACTTGCAAATAATACCCTCAAGAATATCCGTCTGGATTGGCTTAGACAGATAATCTGTAAAGCCTGCATTTATATAGATGTCCCTTGATCCCGACACTGCATTGGCAGTAAGGGCAATTATCGGAAGGTCTCCATCGATGGTCTTATCCTTTCTAATCTCTGAAAGAGTCTCTATACCGTCCTTTCCCGGCATTCTGTGGTCAAGGAAGACCATGTCATATTTCTTTTGCCTCATCATCATAAGACATTCATCACCGCTTTGAGCTGTATCGATCTTAACGAGAGTTTTTTTAAGTAGGTTCTTAATAACAGTGAGATTTATCTCAGTGTCGTCAACTACCAGGATCTCAGCATCAGGCGCTGTAAAGCTTTCCTTATATTCTTTTCTGACGGATATGGATCTCTTGAGGGCGGTATCGTAGTCTCCAAGCGGTTCTGCGTCAATTATCTTCTGGGTAATATCAAAGTAAAAATCAGACCCTTCGCCGTAAACGCTGTCTACTTTAAGTTCACTTCCCATCATCTTAAGAAGGCGTTGAGTTATGGGCATCCCAAGTCCTGTTCCTTCAATCGACCTGTTTCTCTTTTCCTCAATTCTCTCAAAAGCTGAAAAGAGCTTAGGAAGATCCTCTTCTTTGATGCCTATTCCAGTGTCTTTAACAGAATAGCGCAAAATGATATCATCACCATCTATCCTTGTTATATCAACAGATAGGGTTATGCTGCCTTTTTCCGTGTATTTAACTGCGTTGGTGAGAATGTTTGTTGCTACCTGCTTGAGCCTTATTTCATCCCCATATAAAAGGTGCGGAATCTTTGGATTCACCTTTACTACAAGCTCCAGGTTTTTATCATCAGCCCGTTTCTTGATCATGTTGACAAGATCATTAAGAATAGACGCCACATCATATTCAACCGGAACAATCTCCATCTTTCCGGCTTCAATCTTGGAAAAATCAAGGATATCGTTAATAATGCCCAGTAGAGAATTGCCGGCGCTTCTGATGGCTTCGGCATATTCTAAAATACTATCCTCTGTACTTTCCCTAAGGATCATTTCATCCATTCCCAGCACTGCATTTATCGGTGTTCTGATTTCGTGGGACATATTGGATAAAAAGGCGCTCTTTGCTTCATTGGCAGCCTGGGCATCCTCAACTGCCTCAACGAGCTCGCCTGTCACGGCTTTTAAGAAGTGCGAGAGTCTCTCGGAAAGAGGGATGAAATCATTATGATGATGAGTAACAGTCTGCTTTATTAATATGTGGGACTTTTCTGTTCCCAGTCCTTCTCTCATTCCTGTGGCAACAAGCGCACTGTTCAATATGCCGCCCTGTCCTTTGTATCTGTAAATTTCACCCATGCCAAGAATGGGAAGAGGCTCCTCGTCTCTTCCTTCACTATAAAAATCAAACTCCAGATGATAATCGCTCTGAAGAAAAATAATTCGGTTACCACAAATAACTAAAGAGAGTGTTTCAGGGCCAAAACCAGCCATTCGCATGGCAGCATTTTTTGTCCCATTTAAAATGTCATCATACTCGCCATAGGAAAACCTTACCTTCTCACCGGGCAGTATATCTGCTTCAAGATAAACCTCTCCATTTTCGCCAAAACCTGATGGAGTCCTTCCCATGAACACACCGTTTCTTTTGACAATAATGGGGAATTCACAGATATTATAGACAAACATTTTGTCCGGCTTAACTCCAAGATATTTTTCATAAATATCTGTAGATTTCATGTTGTCTATTGTAAATACAGTAGTTCTGCCTTCATTGGTTATATTGCAGGCGCATACGTCCATCTCTTTGCCAACAGGCTCCCAGCCAAAGAGATAATCACAATAAACATACAAATCTTTACCGGAGTAGACTATTACCGAAACTCCCGGCCCCACATTTCCCTGACCTATAACTACGGTGTCATTATTACTTCCTACAAGACCGTTTATATTTTCAACTGAGTTGGCATTGGCGATTGCCCCATATATTGGGACATCCTCAAGACCTTTAGAGAGCTCATCAATAAATAATGATGCAGAAGCTTTTATCCAGGCAAAATAAATCTCGACTGCCTTTACATTTGGAATCTGTAAAATATTCTCTCTAAGCTTTCTGGAATAAAATAAGACATCGTCAACCAGAATATCCGAATTTCTGTCAAAGCCTTTGTAAAAAGAGGTAATATTTGCCTCCCTGACAAATGTAAAGCTTATGATAATAAGACTTTCAACCTGATAAAAGTGAAGAATGCCTCCTGCAGACATTCCTATGGTTTCCAAATTACTAAAACTGGTATTAAGTATTCTTTGAAGCTCGGCTACATCTTCTTCCGGATTATTGGCAAACATGATTTCAGCCACAACTTTTTTATATTCGATGTCAGAAGTTGCTTTTACAAAACCCGGGAGCTCTTTCTTGAATTCCTCCAAGTTCTTTACAATCAGCTTTTTTTGAACCATAGACCACTTCGCCCTTTATTTTTCCAAAAACACATTGTTGATAATATCATATCGTATAACTGATAAGTGTTCATGACTCATTATAACATTATAAGGTAGTTCCTGCCGACTGTTTTATTCTGATACTATTTTACAAAGAATTCACAAGGCTTAAAAAGGCATAAGACTGCATGTTTTCAGCAATTATTCAATTGCAGAAGCCGCTTGCTGCTAGTACAATAAAGATTGTTGCTATGTTAGGCAGTACTACGTCTATTGGGAGGATACGATGGCAGATTTTTCTATAAATGAGATGCAGGAAATGCAAAGGCTTTTGCAGGATAAGTATAAAGATAAATGGGAACCTATTGGGCCAGAGACAGGTAAGAATAAGCTGTTGTGGATGGTTGGCGAGATAGGGGAAGTAGTTGATATTGTTAAAAAGAATGGTGGCACAAAAGCCGCAGAAGACCCAGCGCTTAGAGAGCATCTTATTGAAGAAATGGCTGATGTTCTCATGTATTACAACGATGTTATGCTCTGCTACGGAATCACAGCAGACGAATTGAAAAAATCCTATGAGCAGAAATTTGAGAAGAACATGAAGCGCTGGTAATTTCATGTTTGATTCATTATGAGTGTATGAGGACAGAAGATGAATAACTGTAGATCTAGATTCAGGAAACCAGTGACTATCAATGGAAATGAATATATCGATGAAGAATTCGGTCATCATTATGCGCCTCATAAAAAGACTCAGCTACAGGATGCAGATAGGGAGAGTCTATTTATGACATTAAAACAGAGGTTTGGAACATGAAAAGAAAATCAGTTGATCCCAAATTTTCTATGTGTGTGCAGCCATCTTTTATTATAGGAACTAACAATGAAGATGGTTCCCACAATTTTGCGCCGATAACATGGGTGAGTGCAACCTGTGAGGGTGGCGATGATTATTTGCTGGTCATAAGTATGTTTGGTACAAAGAGAACTAAGCAGAACGTCATAAGAACCGGACTTCTTAGTGTGAATCTCGTTAATAGAGAAATGCTGCCCATTATGGATTATTTCGGTTCAAAGCATGCCAAGGACGGTGAGAAAAATGATATCAGATATGGAGTAAGCCTTGGTGCTGTTTTGGATGTTCCGACTTTGAATGAAAGCCCATGGGTATATGAATGTGAGGTTGCAAAATCTGTAGAGACAGGTGAGTCCACAACATTTTTTTGCCATATAAGAAATGTTCAGATGGATGAGAGACTTTCTCCAAAAGACACCTTCGACATTGATCTGACAGTATTGGATCCAGTTATTTACTCCGGAAAATATCACAGTCTTGGCAAAAAGCTTGGGGAGATTGGGGATTTCCTATGAAGAAAGCAATTATCTAAGGAATAGTAATAGATGGAGGGCTCATAATTGTTAGCCAAAAACAAAAGCGGATGGATTGTTCATGAATATTTAGATGTTTCAGAAGGTGATATTGGAAAATATAAGAATGTCACAGGTTCATATGCAATCATAAGAATCAAGGATAAATATTTAATTGGCTATAATAATTGGCGTGATCAGTGGGAGTTTCCTGCTGGTGGAATTGAGGCGGGCGAGACAGCCAGACAAGCTGCATTTGTAGAAAGAGGAGATATCTGGACTGTAGGTAGTCACAGGCTTATGTGCGGAGATGCAACTTCTACTGAAGATGTAGCTGCTCTTATGGATGGGAAGAAAGCTAACCTCGTAGTTACTGATCCACCTTACAATGTAGCTTTTGAAAGCTCAGATGGATTATCAATTAAAAACGATAAGATGGAGAATGACAAGTTTTATGAGTTCCTCCTTGCTGCATTTAAGAACATGGCCGAGCATCTTGAAAAAGGTGGCTCGGCTTATGTATTCCATGCGGATACAGAAGGACTGAATTTTAGAAAGGCATTCATTGACGCAGGATTCCATTTATCTGGCTGCTGCATATGGGTAAAGAACTCATTGGTGCTTGGTAGATCAGACTACCAGTGGCAGCACGAGCCGGTTCTTTACGGATTTTTTATTTAATTTTATTAAAAAAATATTAAACGTAAGACAGTGAATTATTTAGCTGTATAATGTATATAGGCGGATATTTATTATATTGAAAGGAGTGTCGATATGTCAAGGACAACTGAAAACAAGAAGAATAAGGTCAGTTTTTTCAAATCTATTCCGGTTCAGATTTTGTTCTTTAATATTCTGATGTTGCTGGTATTTAACATAGTAAGCTACATTGTTAACGATGGAATATCATCCATGTCTGACAGTGCTCAGGGTATAATTGCCGGAGTAACCGGGCTGGTTCATAAAGAGGGAACAGTTAAGGAAGATCTGGCCAGGATTGACGGAACGGTCCAGAGCGCACTGGGGCTATGGTCATATTACACTGATGCTGATAAAGAGAGAATCGGAAGCGAGCTTAAATCCTACGAGAGCGAAGTGACCACTCTTGTAAAAGAAATCGGCGATGAGTTTACTATATATGGCAATCCAAACGCAACGACACAGCTTGATGCTTCGGCAAAGGCTCTTATTGCGAACGTTGATGAAGTGTTCAATATCATGATGACAACCGGCGATGGACGTGTTGCCTCGGAGATACTTACCGGAGATTATATGACTAACATGGAAGGTGTCAAAGCAGGCATGACAACCCTTGATGCATCGGTGGAAGCACTTCAGGGTAATGTTGTAAATTATATGGCACAGTCAAAAAGTAAGATAACTGTCATGAATGTAACAGGAATGGTTGTGTTTATCGTGTGCCTTCTTTTGAACCTCTATGTTTCATTTGTTCTTATCACCAAAGTTATTGTTAAGATTTCCGACTCTGTTCAGGAAATTATAAATGATATCAACGCCGGAAAGGGTGACCTTACAGCAAGAGTAAATGTTAAGACCGGAAATGAGCTTGTATTTATAAGAGACGGCATAAATGATTTTATTGAAACCCTGCAGGGCGTAATGAAAGATGTTAAGAGCGGAACACTCATTCTTACAGATTCCGCAGACAAGATGACCTCACAGATCGCTTTGGCTAACGACAACATCACCAACACATCAGCGGCGCTTGAGGAGCTTTCAGCCAGCATGGACAATGTGTCAACTACAGCTTCTCACATTAAGGAGCAGCTCAATGATGTAAGAGATGCGGTGGAGAGCATCAATGATGAGGTTGCTTCAGGAAAAGAGCGTGCAGGCGAGATCCAGAAGGAAGCTGATACCATTAAGAATGAGGCTATGCAGAAGAAGGAGAATACAGGTGCCAGAGTTGAGGCGCTCAGCAAGACCCTTGATGAGTCAGTAAAGGAAAGTGAGCAGGTTAATCAGATCGGAGAACTTACCAAGGTTATCCTTGATATAGCTTCCCAGACAAACCTTCTTGCACTTAACGCCAGCATTGAGGCTGCAAGAGCAGGTGAAGCCGGCAAGGGCTTTGCGGTAGTTGCGCAGGAGATCAGTGCACTTGCCGATAACAGCAGACAGACAGCCGGAAATATTCAGACTATAAGTGAGAATGTGACAAAGGCTGTTCAGGAGCTTTCGAATAATGCCATCGAGGTTGTAGATTTTATCAACAATACTGTTATTGCCGATTATGAAGCCTTTGTTGAGACAGGAGAGAAATACGAGAGTACAGCAGAGATAATGAATGAAATTCTTGAAGGCTTTACTGAGAAGGCAGACTCTCTTGATAACACAATGCACAGCATGGCAGACTCAATTCTTACAATCACCGATTCCGTTGAAGAGTCCACACAGGCCATCAGCCTTTCAGCTTCCAACTCTACGGAGATTGTGGGAGAAATTCAAGAAATCGGAGAGGCCATGGATAATAACAATCAGGTTACGAACAAACTTAGCGACAGTACAAAGAAGTTTATAAACGTATAATACTATTTAATAGTTTTTTTAATAAAAATAGTACACCAAATGGTGTACTATTTTTATTTTTTGTGAGGAGGAAAAGGGATATGAATACAAAGACATGGGGTATAACAGTTGGAGGAGTTGTTTGCGCACCACTTCTTGGAGATGCAGACAGCAAGTTCTGACTATACATTTATTAAAGACATAAGTCAATATCAGTTTGTCATTGTACCAAGGATTGTAGTATGCTTATTAGCATATTAAATTGATGAATCGGGATTTGTAAAGGAGTATTCTGCATGTTTTATTTTGTGCGGCACGGGGAGACAGATTATACAGAACGCGGAACCAAAATATATCAAGGACACGGAACGAATTTAGCGCCTCTTTCGGAAACTGGGATCGGCCAGATAAGGAAAGCGGCAAAGGATATTCGACTTCAGGAGGCGAACCTGATTTTGTGTTCTTCTTATACAAGAGCCGTGCAGTCTGCAGCCATTCTTTCTAAGGAATTGGGGCTGGAAATCAGGATTGAGACGGATCTACATGAATGGGTTGCAAACGACCTTTATATCTATGAGGATGATCATACCGCAGAGAAGGCATACGAAGAATATGTGAAGAACAGAGGGATACACCCGCATTCCGGCTGCCGGTGGGAAGATGCTACAACCATTAGGCGAAGAGTGCTTCCTGTGCTGCAAAAATATGCAGATGTTCCAAAAGTCATCGTGATTGGACATGAAATGATGATTGAAGCCGTGACCGGAGTACCACATCCAAACTGCGGGGAGATCGTTCCATTTTCCTTAGTAGGAAAGGAATGATTATGAGGAAGGATAATAGATTATGGATATTTGAAAGATACTGCTCTATGGATGGCTCAGGAATTGATGTATGGGTTGGAAGCGGTGATAAAAAGATTGATGCTATCATGTGTATTGTTGATTTGATGAAGAGAGATTCGGAAATCAAAATACTGATAGGTTGTACAGAAGAAGAAAAACTGGAAGTATACAAAACACATAATGAAACACGATATATGAGAGAGGCATTTCGATACGTCGGTAAATTCTTTAGGTTAAATATTTACGAAACAAGATATTTGCTGAATTAATTTCGTTTTTAATAAACGGTTCTCGGAATATCTCAGAATCACAACCCCGCCTTACTACTTTTTGACTACTTTTCATGTCCATGATTTTCCTAGATATTCCTATTTATTACACAAACTGTGATATGATAGTTCTGTCACCGTGATATGTGAACACAATTTTTATCCCGCAACGGTGCGCATTACAGGGAATAACTCAGAATTTCAAGGAGCCAAAATAAATGATAAGAATACTATTCGTCTGCCACGGTAATATTTGTCGCTCACCAATCGGCGAGTTCTTGATGAAGGATATTGTCAGTAAACAAGGGCTTTCTGAGGCCTTTCATATTGAGTCATCGGCTACGCACACCGATGAGATTTGGAATGGAGTGGGTAGTCCCATTTATCCCCCTGCCAAAGCCAAACTCAGGGAGCATGGCATAGGTACAGATGACAATGAGCTTGGGGTAAGTGCCAAGAGGGCGAGACTTACCAGCAGAACAGACTATGACAAGTTTGACTTCATAATTGGTATGGACAGCGCCAATATCAGAAATCTCAAGAGTTTGTTTGGTAGTGATCCGGAACACAAGGTGTTCAAGATGCTGGACTTTGCGGATAATCGAAGTGGATATGGCACGGGAAACAGTGCTGATGTGGCTGACCCTTGGTACACCGGAGACTTTAACGCGACCTGGCGTGACGTGTCGGATGGGTGTCATGGACTATTCAGGAAGATTCTCACTGATTCCAAATATGCAAAAGAGCTTTCGGAGAAGATAGGCGACTCAGACGAGCTTTTCGAGCAAAACAACGAAAAGGGTCTTTCCTACGATGATTTCCCACGAGGATGAATTGTATAAAAATGCAAATTATGATATGCTACTGATTATGTTTTGGAAACCAAAAACAAAACTGCATCGGTAGCATATTTATTTTTGCATAAAACATGGAAACTAAAATGGGAGGAGAGAGTTTATGGCTGTTAGAATTCTGACGGATTCTGCCAGTGATATTTCGCAGGCAAAAGCGAAAGAATGGGGAATTACGGTAATACCTTTGCGAGTAAGATTTGGGGATGAAGAGTATCTCGATGGAGTTACGCTCTCGTGTAAGGAATTTTACATAAAGCTTGTTGAGCAGGCTCAGGTGCCCAAGACAAGCCAGATAACACCTTTCGAATACTCTGAGGAATTTGAAAAGGCAAAAGAGGCAGGAGATGAGCTTATCTGCTTTTGCCTGTCTTCGGGAGTGTCAGGAGCTTATCAGAGTGCTTGCATGGCAGCTATGGACTATTCCAACGTGTATGTCATTGATACCAAGCAGTTCTGCATCTCTCAATACATAATAGTTCAGAGAGCGATACAGCTAAGGGACAAGGGACTTTCTGCAAAAGAGATAGTGGATATCGTTTCTGAGGATTTGAAGTATGCGCATGTTATCGCAGCCTTCGACACTTTGGAGTACCTTAAACTTGGCGGAAGACTATCATCGGCAGCAGCATTTGCAGGCAACTTCCTTATGATCAAGCCTGTTCTCACCATCGAAAACGGAATTGTTAAGATACTTGGAAAAGCCAGAGGCTCAAGAAACAAGCACAACATGCTCATGGAATTCATTAGGAATACAGGTGGCATCGATATGGATAAGCCTACCTGCCTCGGATATACCGGCCTTTCAGACGATCTCCTCATGAAATATGTTGAGGATTCCAAAGACCTCTATGTCGGCTTCGAAGATAAACTTCAATTTGCAGAGGTCGGCGCAACTATCGGAACATATGCAGGTCCCGGAGCAATCGCCTTCGCATACTTCGAGAAACACGACTAAAACTAGGATGCCACGGCGACGAAGTCGATATGGAATGAATGCGCGAATTCGTTACTGGAGCGAGCTGCAAGCGAGTGAACAGTAACGAATATGAAGTTTTATAAGCACAGCAAAAATGCAGGCTTGAAGAATTAGCCAGGGTACGGGATAATAGTCTACATAATATCATACAGGAGGAAGACCACATGAAGGCACTATTTATCGGCGGCACAGGAACTATAAGCATGGGTATCATCAGGACTTTGGCTAAGGACCCTCTCTGGGAGATATATCTTTTGAACAGGGGCAATCGTAAGGACGAGGTTCCCGAAGGTGTTCATCAGATTGTTGCAGATATCAATGATGAAAAAGATGTAGCTAAAAAGCTTGAGGGCATGAAATTTGACGTTGTCAGTGATTTTATTGCCTTTGATGTTAAAGCAGTTGAGCGTGATTACAGGCTCTTTAACAAAAAGACCGGTCAGTATATCTTTATAAGCTCAGCTTCTGCCTACAACAAGCCTGCGGCAAGCTATGTGATTACTGAAGGCACGACACTTGCGAATCCTTATTGGGAATACTCGAGAAACAAGATTGCCTGCGAGGAGTTCTTGCTCGATAAGTACAGAACAGAGGGATTCCCTGTAACTATCGTCAGACCAAGCCATACCTACGATGAGAGGAGCATTCCGCTCGGCGTTCATGGAAACAAGGGCTTCTATCAGGTGATAAAAAGAATGATGGAAGGCAAGCCTGTTATCATCCAGGGCGATGGCTCGTCTCTCTGGGCACTTACCTTTAACAGGGATTTTGCTATTGGATTCATCGGGCTGATGGGCAACAGACACGCATACGGCGAAGCTTTCCAGATAACCGGTGATGAAATCCTTACCTGGAATCAGATTTACCAGACCATTGCCGATGCGCTTGGAGTGGAGTTCAAACCCTATTATGTTTCTTCTGAGTTTCTTGCTGATGTGGGAGAAAAATGCGGATATGACTTCCGCGGAGGACTCATCGGAGATAAGTCAGTATCCGTTGTCTTTGACAACAGCAAGCTAAAGAGGCTGGTTCCTCAGATGACAACAAGCATTCCTTTCCACAAAGGCGTTCGAATTGCACTGGATTATGTGCTTTCTCATGAGGACAGATATCAGGAAGATCCTGAATTTGACAAGTTCTGCGACACTGTCATAGCTGTTATGGAAGAGGCAAAAAACAAGGCCATAGACAGCCTAGAAAAATAAATAAACTTAAGCAAAATAGCAGTTGTCCATATGCATGATGACTGCTATTTTTTATTGCCATAAAAAGGTAAAAAAAGTTATGTTTTACATTAAACGTCTAATAGGGCTTTTTATATGAACAATAATTGATGTCTGTCGAAAAGATTTATTATATAATTAGGAATAATAAAAAGATGCAGTACTCTGGAGGAGAAATGAATGAAGTTTGACTCATTTATCAGTGATATACATGAAAATGAGTGGGAAATGTATGGAGTTGAAGTTTATGAGAATGGTGAGCTAACGCACACGTATGGGGATACGTTAGAAACGCTTCATGATATTTATTCCGCTACAAAAGCAGTTCTTTCGATGGCTGTTGGAATCGCATCAGATGAAAAGAAATTTGATATCAACAGATCAGTTCTGTATTATTTGCCCAAGAGCAAAGTAGAAAATATTTCAAATGAGCAGAGAAGTGTTTTTGAAAAAATAACAATTCAAAGGCTCATGACAATGTCTGTACCGGATATTCCTTTTCTGGCGGAGGGAGACAGCTTCATTGATTTTGCACTAAGGTGCAAAATTGAGAATCCCGATGAGCGAGTTTTTAATTACAATAATATCAACGCATATCTGGTCGGCGTGGCGCTGACAGAGGCGCTTGGAACGGACCTTGGCAGTTTCATCGAAGAACGGATTTTTAAGCCGCTTGGAATAACTCGCTTTGAGTATGACAGATGCCCCGAGGGATATTTTTATGGTGCTTCAGGTGTGAAGATCAATGTAAATGAACTGAGCAGGCTGGGGCTTTGTTTGTACAACAGAGGAGTGTTCGACGGCAAAAGAATCCTTTCCGAAAAGTATATAGATGAAGCCACATCTATTCAGCAGATGAACCGCGAGGGCGGCTATGGATACTTCTTTTGGAAATACCTTGATGGGGTCAGCATAAATGGAAAGCTGGGGCAGAAGTGCTATGTGCTTCCGCAGAGGAAACTCATGGTGTCTTTTCTTTCGCATTTAGAGGGCGGCTCAAATATGGTCAGAAGAAGTATGGAGGAGAACATTCTGGGGATACCCTAAAGATTCGCCGAAGCTTCTTTTATCCGGAGGAATTGTCAACGGCTATGACAAAGGCCATGCTGAGGATATGCGGAACAAAGCCATTGAACTTGGTGTAAATCCCGAAGATATCATCATCGAGAATCAGTCGCAGAATACTGTTGAAAAGAAGTTATAAAGATAATCAATTGCGTAAATAATGGGTTGTTCCCGGAGTTTGATGTGTGAAATGACAGGCCCGGAATCGTGACTAGACGTCAGAAGGAGTTGCCCATGAAATCAATTTTGATCAAGGATACAACGAAAGAAGAGCGTGAACAGATAGTAAAGGCGTCCCTTGATTGTGGTGGAGGCTGCGAAAACTGCTCGTCCTGCTGGCTTGGCGGTGGTAGTCCCTGGGACATTTACCAGGATTATATCGACGGCAAGAAGGAAATACGTGAGATAAATCAGGAATACATGGAGAAATATAGACAGGACAGGCAGATACACTGAGGGAGAGACAATGGGAAACCCACCTGAAATAGCGGAGTCAACAATTGAAGAGCGCAGAGCGTACATCAAAGAAAGATTCCCCTGTATAGCCGATTGTGATATGTGCGGTCTTTGCAAGGTCTTTCGTGGAAAAGATGCTGAGACTGCTTATGCGGACTATATTCAGGGAAATCGCTCATTTATAGAGGTGTCTGACGACTATAAGAAGTAAGGGTAAAAAGGACATTAAGCGAGTCCATTTACTTTTTTAACATAGTTCTGTGCAACAAAGGTATCAGGATCTGCATCTGAGATCGCTTCGAATACAAGCACACGGCCGTCTTCTGACTTGCCTGTAATTGTTCCATTGCCTGAATCTGTTACTACAAATACTTCTTTGTAGTGAAAAGATTTGGAATTGTAGATAGAGCTATATGTATTATGGAGATACATGAGAAGAAAGTGGTAACATATGATAGTTTCTTTATTTCTTACATTTGTTAAAATAGGACTTTTTACTTTCGGTGGCGGATACGCCATGATATCGCTGATAGAAAGCATCTGCGTAGAGCAGAAAAAATGGATAACACATGAACAGATGATGAAGATTACGGTTATTGCCGAGTCTACACCGGGACCTATTGCCATCAACTGCGCCACTTATGTGGGATATAAACAAAAAGGTGTTGCCGGTGCAATTGCAGCAACTCTCGGGGTGGTGACGCCTTCTTTTGTGATTATATATCTGATTTCAAAATTCCTGGAGAATTTCCTTGCGATACAGGGAATAGTCAGCGGTTTTAAAGGGATAAGGATTGCGGTTGGAATCCTGATTCTTGATGCAGCAATGGGCATGATAAAAAAGATGAAAAAAAAGACTGTACCCTGCATAATTCTGTGCAGCTCCTTTTTGATAATGCTTATTAACAACATCTTTAACCTTGGAATATCATCTATAATGCTTCTGGTGATCGCTGCTGTATCCGGCATGATCATATCCGGTATTTCTGATATGCCTTCCATGAAAGAAGGTGCGGATCAATGATATATCTGGATCTGTTCATTGGATTTTTGAAGGTCGGACTGTTTTCGTTTGGCGGAGCCTATGGTGCGATTCCACTTATAAGAGATGTAGTTCTGCATTATGGCTGGATGGATGAAGAAGCTCTGGTGAACATGATTGCAATCGGCGAAAGTACTCCTGGACCGATAATGGTAAACCTTGCGACATATGTTGGATGCTCTAAAGCAGGAGTACTTGGCGGTATTTTAGCAACGCTGGCTGTGGTTTCTCCGGCATTTCTTTTTATCATTCTTCTTGTAACTCTGGTTAATAGAATAGCAGGGCAAAAGAAAAAATGGATGAAAGCCGCATTTAATGGGATTAAGCCTTGTATAATCGGCATTATCCTGGCTATGGGAGTCTATATGATTGGTAAAAACTGCATGACTCCGATTTTAAATGAGAAAGATATCCTTCCGACAGTACTGACAATAGTACTAGCGTTGGTCTATTTTGGATTTCGTAAAATATACAGAAAGAAAATGTCACCGATTGTCCTTATACTGATAGCTGCATTTGCCGGTGTGGTGGTTTATGGCTGTTGAGCGCGGGGGACGGGGGAAAAGGTGCCCGCTGCAGCTTTATATAGTTCTTTTGGCTTCAAGGAAACTGGTGAAATGGACGGAGAAGAGCTGATTGCAGTTTTGGAATTGTAGAGTGAAAAATATGGGCGAAGCAGCAAAACTTAAATTGATGGAATGTAAAGGGAAAGGTTTCAGGGGATAAGCTGTGCATATTTGGACTTTGCAGGCAAAATCATTGCTGAGTTTGAAGGCTCACACTATTTGTTTTTTTGAATATTGAGTATAAAATCATATATATGGCATCGTGGACAATCGGTTAAGTCGCGTCTCTTTATTGTATGCTAAGCATACCCTTAAAAGACGAGATTCCAGTTCGAATCTGGACGATGCCATTTTAGAATGGGGTGATTTAAAATAAAAACGTATGTAATAGATAAATATGGAGTATTTAAGAAGTTTAAAAATGAAGTAGGAAATAATAATCAGTACTTGATAACTTCGATTGTAGGTATTAGGAAACTGGATAATACAGATAAACATATAAACGACCCTGCTCCGTGGAATCCAAATGATGTTGAGATTGCTAAAGACAGAGCTGAAATATTTGTGCGCAAAGCAGGATTAACATGGTGTATTGATTGCTTAGATGTTTTATTAAAAGATTTTTTTAGTACATTTTACGATGACTCAGATGTATTCAAGCTCAATAATAAAGACTTTTCAGTTTGCTATCTGGGTAAGAAGAATGTCTTTTCGGATGTAACGAATGTATCATATGAAACTGTCTACAGAAGTGTATATTATAAGTTTTCTAGTATCTGCGAACTGTTAAGAAAGCAACCCAATCTTGAAAGTTGGAGATGCTCATCTGATTTTAGAATTGGGAAAAAGGATAAGCCACCGTACTTTCCTGAACTAGAATTAGTAATTGCCGGAGTTGACTTGGCAATTCAGTGGCGTAACAATCTTGTTCATAATGGAATTGATAATTCTGTTAATCAAAACACAATTAGAGTTCTAAAACACGAGTACAAAGAACAATTAAATAGCAATGAATATGGAACACTTGAAGCAGATAGAATGATAGAGGATTTCAAAGCAAATTCATTGTCATTTAAGGAATTGGCATTTTTGATCAGAAGTGTTATTGATTTTGGATATATTTTGAATGCATATTGGCTTAATTCAGTAAATAAGGCAGAGTATATAGAAAAAAGGTTATCGAAAATTGACGTAAAAAAATTAAAGGCTTCCATTTATTCACTGTCTGACGAGAGAAGAAAAGGTAGCGTGATTATGATTTTAAGGACTGATTCGGTATCTTTTTCGAAAATCGATGCGGATAAAAAAAGTGAAGAAGAGAATGCGATTGATTCATTTTTGTCGCAATTTGATTTGGGCAGAAAAGAAGGTTGAAATACACCTTTTTAACGGAATGGCTGCTCTTATAAATGAACTAATAAATCGCTTAAAACTGCATGAGATAAGACGTATGTATAGATAAATAAAAGATACTACCAACCTTACTACTAAGCAGAACGTCAAAAGAACCGGACTTCTTAGTGTAAATCTTGTTAATAGAGAAATGCTGCCCATTATGGATTATTTCGGTTCGAAGCATGCCATGGACGGCGAGAAGAATGATATCAAATATGGAGTAAGCCGTGGCGCTGTTTTGGATATTTCAATTCTTGATGAAAGCCCCTGGGTATATGAATGTGAGGTGTCCAAGTCTGTAAAGACTGGTGAGTCTACAACATTTTTTTGCCATATAAGAAATGTTCAGATTGATGAGAAACTCACGCCCCAAAATACCTTCGACATAGACTTGACTTTATTGGATCCTGTTATATACTCCGGCAAATATCATAGCCTTGGTGAAAAGCTTGGGGAAATTGGGGATATTTGCAAATAATATGTTTTTTAATATAGAGAGCAGTTGTTCTTAACAGAATGACTGCTCTTTTAAAATGTTTTAAAAAGAAAAAAGTTGTATATAAGACATTTGCTTTTGATTATATATTCAATGCTTTAGCACTAGATAATAACCTTAAGATTTTTGATAGGAAAGAAGATGCTAGAAAAGAACTTCTTAATAAGCATGATGAGGGAATAAAAGACTTTGAGGAATATCGTGATATCCTACTTAAGTTGGGTAAAGGAACATCCGGTTACGTGGAATGTACAGACTAGTATTCTATATGGCGAAAGAGATCATCTCCAATCAATAGATACAATGAGGGGATTTGCAGAAGCTATTAATGCGGATATTACTGTTATGCCAAATGGTGAGCATTGGCTTCATACAGAGGAACAGACTGAATTTAGGGAGAAGTGGCTTACAAAAGTAAGTAGTTCACTCAAAATCCCGGAAAGACTTGCAAAATGAGACATTTTAGGTCAAAAAAGGAGATAAACAAACTTATGATAAAAATTCTTTTCGTATGTCACGGCAGGAATCTGACATGTACCTTGGAATGGCCTGGTTTAGTCACTTTCGGAGCAGATTATGTGAGATTTGCACCTCATTTGTACCTTTTGCTGTAACAATTTAAATCGGCTCCGATATGGCATGAATATTGAAAAAATGATAATTGGTTGAAATATGAAAAGATTTTGATGTCAGAAAAGCTGACATCAAAATCTTTTTATGTTATCATAAAAAAGTATTGTCAACCATAGTTTTGGGAAAAAGGTTTGTCGAATGAACAATTTGGGAAAAAGGCTAAGAGAAGCAAGAAATAATATACATATGCATCAAGCTGTTGCTGCAGAGAGTATGCAAATGTCGAGACCCACGCTCAGTGCTATTGAAACTGGTAAGAGACAAGTAACAGCGAATGAATTGGTACAATTTGCCGAGTTATACAAAGTTGATGTTAGCGAACTTTTGTATGAAAACGGTGATAGCAATAAAAAAAGGCTGATGGAGTATTATCAGAGATTTGTGGCTTTATCGGAGGAAAAGCAGATAGAAGTCATGCATTTTATAGATGATGTAGAAAGGTAATCGTTTTGGGGTGGAAAGATTTGAATATCAAGGAAAAGTTACTGGGTTATGGTAAGAAAACAATAACGTTGGAAGATATTAAGACTATTATGAAAATAAGCATAATGGATGAACAAAGTGCGTATGAACAGATTTCAGAAATGATAATGGAAGAGATTATTGAACCGGTCAAGTCATCAGGTAAAAATGGTAATATCACCTATCCACTATACAAGAAATACAGGATCTTGGTAAAAGAGGAAGTTGATAATGAAACCATAGACGAAATAAGAAAGTTGCATCCACTACTGCTAAGGAGTGGGTATTTATCTGCAAATCCTTTGGAATTTCAAAAGAATAGGGCTGTTATTGAATGCCTTAGTGCATATTTGTTTGGTGATAAAGATGTGACTTTTATATCCAGAAAAGAACGTTCCTTTGAGATATTTGGACATGAAAAAACGCTTGATGATAGCATGGTCAAAGCTCTTTTACGAAAGCTGCAGATTACAGAGTCGGAGCTGAGATTCTATGATACCCCCGAGTACTGCTTTCATGATTATATTCCGGTCAGAAAGGAGCACATGATGCTTTTAATCTGCGAGAATAAGGATATCTGGTTTAATATCCGAAGGCGTATGTTTGAGGACGGCGTAAAAGGCCTGTTTGGGATACCAATTGATGGAGTTGTTTATGGCGAAGGTAACAAGGTTTCTGACAGGACAGGAGCACTTGAAGAGTATGTTAAGTTCATGGGTGAGCCTGATGTGAAATTCCTGTACTGGGGAGACATTGACAGAGAGGGCTTTGACATATTCAGAAGGACTAAAGATGCCAATGACAGGCTTGATATATCTTTATTTGTGCCCGGATATAAGAAAATGATAGAAAGAGCAAAGAATATAGAACTGGAGGATAGTCCGTCTTCCAAGAAGCAG
>JAFPVA010000245.1 GCA_017413105.1 Butyrivibrio sp.
AAGGGCTAGCATGGTAAAAAACAAATATATGTGTGTTACCATGCCATCCTTTGTGGAACGACAAGAACCGTCCCCTCGTTCCACCCTATCTTGTCAGGTGCCAAAATATTTATCATAGACTTCCATGAGCCCTGAAGTGCTGACATTTTCGTCCTCCACAAGGGTTATGGAATCCCAGAGTTTCTGGTTTAATTCTTTTGTTAGGGATTGTACAAAGGTGTCGTATTGTGAACCGAAGACATCTTTTTTTCGCTGTGCAACAATCTTTATCTTATTGGCCTCAGTCTCATCTCTGTTAAAGGTAGTGATACATTTGAGGATCACATAGCCTTCGCTTGTTTCGATGATCCCGCTTACCTCATCTTTTCCAAGATTAAATGCAGCTGTTTCAAATACCTCTTCCATTTCGCCTTTACCAAAAGAGATGATGGATTCCTCGGCTTCGTTGTACTCAGACATCAGTTCTTCGAAGCTCTTTTCTTCATTTAAGTTTGATAGAATTGTACGGGCTTTGAAATAGGCTGTTTTTTTCTCTGACTCGGAAAAATCAACTCTTTCGCCTTTTGCATCGAGAGAGTAGGTCTTTAAAAGAATCTGTTCAACCGTTATTGTTCTGGCTTCATCATCGCTTATTTCCGGATTGATATCACGGATGATGTAGTTATAAAGCTTTTCTGCCAGAGCCTGTTCTTTATAGATCTCTGCGATATCTTCCTTTGTGGCGTTGTTCATGGCAGCTATATCTGCTTCTGAAAGAGAAGAGTAGTATTCATCAGCTGCCTGTTCTGCCAAAGAAATCTCGGATTCCGTAAGATTTATATCTTTTTCCTTGGCCAAAAGATTCATGGCTTTTATCTGAGCTACCTTGGCGAGAACTGTTTCTTTCAGCCTGTCTTCAATGGTTCCCGTGTCAGTTTTCTTTTCCCAGATATCTGTTCCGAAAGTGGCTTCGTAGTCATCCTGAGTATTGACCAGATATACCATGATCTCAGTGAGGGAGCAGATTGAATCTTCAATCCTGAATACATCCTCATCACTAAAGCCTGTGGTAAATACAACCTCCCGGCTAAAATTTGGTGCTGCGCAGCCGGATAAAAGAATCACAGACAAAAGAAGTACTATGAAGTTTGGCAGATTATGTTTATGTCTTTTCATTTACAGACTCTTCATTATGCTTCTTGCAACACAGAGACCGTTTGCAGATGCCTGCTGAAGACCTCTTGTCACACCGGCACCGTCGCCGATGGCACGAAGGCCCTTTATGCTGGTCTCAAAATCCTTGTTTACGATTACCTTATTAGAATAGAACTTAACTTCAACGCCGTAAAGCAGAGTTTCATCTGAAGCAATACCCGGAGTAACCTTATCAAGAGCCTGGATCATCTCATCAAGATCAACCATTATTCTGTGAGGGAATACCAGTGAAAGATCGCCCGGTACAGCATCCTTAAGGGTAGGGATCAGGTTGTTCCTGCAAAGTCTCTCCTCAGTGGTTCTTCTTCCGCGTCTGAAATCGCCATAGGTCTGGACAAGAATCTTGCCTCCGCAGAGCATGTTGGAGAGCTCAGCGATTTTTTTACCATATTCAATAGGTGTCTTGAAAGGCTTAGTAAAGTTCTTGGAAACAAGGAGGGCAAAGTTGGTGTTGTTAGTCTTAAGCTCTTTTCCCTTGTAAGCATGGCCGTTAACTACTGCAAGACCATTCTCGTAGTATTCGGTTGCAACCTCTCCGGAAGGATTGGTACAGAAGGTGCGGACCTTGTCATCAAAAGTAGGAGTGTGGTAAATGAGCTTGGCCTCATACAGGTTCTCGTTGAGGAACTGCATTACTTCATCTCTTACTTCAACTCGTACGCCTACGTCAACGGTTCCGGGCTTGGTCTCGATGCCGATCTCTTCGCATTTATCCTTGAACCAGTCTGCGCCTTCACGACCTACAGCGCTGACAATCTCTTTTGCATAAATGGTCTCGCCCTTGTCGGTTACAACTCCCTTGCAGATACCATCTTCAACGATGATCTCTGTGACCATGGTGTTGAACTCGATTTCAACGCCTTTGGAAATAAGGTGCTCCTGAAGCTTTGAATAGATCTTGTAGCCTTCCTCGGTACCAAGGTGTCTTATTGGACACTCCACCAGCTTAAGATTGGCATTGATGGCTTTTCTTCTGATCTCGCGAATTTCCACCTCTTTGTCTACGCCGTAAACGCTCTTGTCAGCACCAAACTTAAGGTATATTTCGTCTGACTCATGGATGAGCTTTGTAGCTTCGTCGTATCCGAGAATATCCGGGAGAGTTCCGCCTACATCCGGTGAAAGAGAGAGCTTTCCGTCGGAAAATGCTCCCGCTCCGGCAAAACCGGTGGTGATTGAACAAGGCTTACAACCTGCACAGGTCTTGGTAACTCTCTTGGGACAATTTCTCTTTTCTATAGAACGACCTTTTTCTATCATAAGGACCTTGAGCTCTGGTCTCTTTTCCATAAGTTCATAAGCGCAAAAGATGCCTCCGGGACCTGCGCCGATAATTGCAACATCTACATTTTTTGTCATAAATACTCCATTCCGCTGCGTGTTTACATAAAGCAGCATAAAAACTCATATAACTTATCGGAAATCTATGGATAAGCATTTAATTATACCATTTAAGGTGCCAAGTGCCAATGATATTTCGAAGACGGGTGGAACGAGGGGACGGTGGAA
>JAFPVA010000246.1 GCA_017413105.1 Butyrivibrio sp.
CCTCCTTAATGCCGGAGAGCATCTTTGGATGAACTTATGAAGAATACCATTCTGAATTAGTAAATTCCACTGTTGTATTTGGAATTAGTAAATTCTATGTCAGGCTTATTGGGGGTGGAAGTTACTATTACAATTCACTAAAAATAAATAAATTGTCGGTCGTATAAAATATGCTTTAATAAAATGTAAATTTATAGTATTATTACAGTACTGTGAATTAGATACTAAAGGGGGTAGTATGCCTGTACAGGCGTGCCACTCCTTTCGTTACGTTATAAATAATTTTGAATGTTTCGCATGATATTGATATTTCTCGGATGTTGGGAGGATAAATTAGTTGGATCTTAATAGACAGAGACGAGCGCCGGTTTATGAGGCTCTGGAGAGGTTTAGAAAACAGAGAGTTGTACCTTTTGACGTGCCGGGACACAAAAGAGGCAGAGGAAACGCTGAACTTGTAAGCTTTCTTGGAGACAGATGCGTTGGAATTGATGTTAATTCAATGAAGCCGCTGGACAACCTCTGTCATCCCGTTTCGGTTATAAAGGATGCAGAGGAGCTTATGGCTGATGCTTTTGGCGCAGCCCATGCATTTATGATGGTTAATGGAACTACCAGTGCTGTTCAGGCAATGGTCTTATCTCATGTTAAAATGGGAGAGAAGATCATTATGCCAAGGAATGTCCATAAAAGTGCCATCAATGCACTTATTTTATGCGGTGCAGTTCCTGTTTATATCGACCCAAAGGTGGACACAAATCTGGGAATTCCTCTTGGAATGGAGATTGCCGACGTTGAGAAAGCGGTAAAAGCAAATCCTGATGCCAAGGCAATTCTCATAAACAATCCTTCCTACTATGGAATCTGTTCAAACCTTAAGGCGATAGTAGATCTTGCCCACGCAAACGGAATGAAAGCTCTTGTTGATGAGGCTCATGGTACACACCTTTACTTTGGACCGAATCTTCCTCTAAATGCAATGGCTGCAGGAGCGGATATGGCTGCGATCAGTATGCACAAGTCGGGAGGAAGCCTTACCCAGAGTTCAATTCTGCTTTGCGGACCGGATGCAAATATAGGCTACATTAGCAGGATTGTTAACCTTACTCAGACCACCAGCGCAAGCTACCTTCTTTTGGGAAGTCTTGATATCTCCCGCAGAAACCTTGCTCTTAACGGCGCGTCAAGCTTTGAGAAGGTTACCAAGATGGCGCAGTACGCCAGGGAAGAGATAAATGATATCGGTGGTTACTACGCATACGGGAACGAACTTAAAAATGGCGGAAGCATCTACGATTTTGATGAGACCAAGCTTGTAGTTAATACCAGAAGGATAGGTCTGACGGGTATTGAAGTTTACGATCTTCTTCGGGATGAATATGATATTCAGATGGAATTTGGAGATCTGTCTAATGTAATGGCCTATATTTCCATTGGTGACAGACTTCAGGATATTGAGAGACTGGCAGGAGCTCTTGCTGATATAAGAAGACTATACGCCAAGCCCGAGCAGACTTTCTTTTCAGCTGAATATATCACACCTATAGTGAAAGCTACACCTCAGGAAGCTTTTTATGCGGAAAAAGAGTCACTTCCTATCGATCAGACCGTCGGCAGGATCAGTGCTGAGTCTGTAATGTGCTATCCTCCGGGAATCCCGATCCTTTCTCCGGGTGAAGTCATCACCGAAGAGATTCTTGATTACATAAAAACAGCCATGGAGAAAGGCTGTTCAATGCAGGGACCTGAGAGTGAAGATATCTCCGAACTCTTCGTACTCAAGTGATGGATGGGATAATACAACGGACATCGCATCAGA
>JAFPVA010000247.1 GCA_017413105.1 Butyrivibrio sp.
CAAGGCAACGAAAGACCCGTCCCCTCGTTTCACCGTCCCCTCGTTTCACCCCTCGTTCCACTATGCCGAAAATTTGTTTCCTGCCATCTACCGTTTGGATGAAAATCGGTTTACTATATAAATATATAGTAAAATCCGGCAGGAGGCGGCAAGAGCATGAAAAATCCCCTTTTAAGGCTCAGAGAGATGCAAGGCTACGTTGGAAGCGCAGAGAAGATGGTGGCGGAGCGCATCCTAAACGACCCCAACATAGTCATAGAAAAAGGCGTTCGTGAACTGGCAAGTGAGGTTTATGTATCACCGGCTACTATAGTGCGTCTTGCAAAGCACCTGGGTTTTGACGGGTACAAGGAATTCAGGCAGGCTGTGCTCTATGAGCTTGCCCAGTACAATGGCAAACAGATCGATACAAGCGATAGCATCAGAAAAGACGATACTATCAAGATGATAATAAACAAGACCACCAACAAGAACGTTGTTACACTTCAGGAAACCCAGAAACTCCTTGATATCGAAAGGGTGGAGGAGTGCACAAAGCTCATCGCAGGCGCAAGGTGCCTGCGAATGTTTGGTATGGGAGCATCTCTTTGCGTGGCAGAGGATGCATATCTTAAGTTTCTCAGAGTTAATAAACTCTGTCTTATCGCTCAGGACTGGCATTCCCAGTATCTTGTGGCGCGGAATTCACAGCCGGACGACGTGGCAATCTTTATCTCATATTCAGGGGAGACTATAGAGATGATAAAGTGCCTCGAAGCCGTGAATCTCAACCATACTCCAAGTATCTTAATCACCAGGTTTGCTCCGTCAACAATGGCAAAAATGGCATCTCACGTGCTATATACTCCTGCCAGTGAATCACTGTTTCGCAGCGGCGCAACATCCTCAAGAATTGCCCAGCTCAACATAGTCGATATCCTGTTTACTGCCTATGCAACGGCTAATTACGACTATTGCATGAATCAGATAAATAGTACTCATATTGAAAAAAAGTCTGAGAATTGACAGTAAATTTTATAAAAAGTAGCAAAATATGAAACACTGTTTCATCATGCTACAGACATATTGAAAAACTGTTATCAAAGATTTACCATTTGATTAAAGTAAATGGATTGCCTATTTTATAGGCCTGTTTAAGGAGGGAAGTATGAAAATCAAAAAGGTTTTAGCAACCGTATTGTCTGTAGCTATGATTGCAAGCGTTGTTGCCTGCGGAAGTTCTGCTCCTGACACATCACAGAGCACAGCACAGAATACTGAGAGTAAAACAGAAACATCTACACCTGCAGCGGAAACAAAGACAGAAGAAGCAAAGACAGAAGAAGCAAAGACAGAAGAAGCAAAGACAGAAGATACTGCTGCAGCTTCTGACACCATCACTATCATGGTTCCACCTATTACCGGTGACTATGTAGATCTTTTGAACGGATGGATCACAGAATTCAATCAGGAATATCCAAATATTAAAATTGAAGTAATCGCAACCAGCTGGGATGATCACACAGAGAAGCTCACAACTATGGCTCTTGCAGGCGAAGCTCCTGATATCGCTGAGGTCAGCTACGCAGCAATCGGTTCATACGTTGAGAATGGCACAGCTATTGACATCTCAAAGTATATGGAAGCAGACAGACTTGCTGATTATGACCAGAACGCCCTGGATTACATGACTCTTGAAGGCACACTCTATGGTCTTCCACTTTACATCACAATTCAGGCCCTGGGCGGAAACAGACAGATGCTAGAGGAAGCAGGCGCAGACGTTGAGTCTATCCAGACCAAGGGTTGGAGCTATGACGACTTCCTTGAGATCATAAAGAAGGGTACAGTAGATGACCGCTACGGATTTGTATTTGCCAACGCCGGCGCTACAACTCAGGATTTCATCAATATCTTTGGTGTATCTGCAGGTATCACATCAAGCTTCACAAGCGACCTTAAGTATTCTTACACATCAGACAACATGCTCTCACTTCTTCAGTCAGTTGAGACCATGACATCATCAGGCTACATGCCTAACTACGCTGTAGAAGCCGGACAGAGACTTGTAATGCTTCAGACAGGCCAGACAATGCTCACAGGTAAGGCAATGCCTCTTTTCGAGAACAATATCAAAAGAAATATCGAGAAGATGCAGGCCGGTGACGCTGAAGCAGTTGAAGGCACAATCGAGATGGAATATGTATTCCTTCCTGTTCCTACAATGGAAAATGCTACAGCATCAGTATTCGGAACTGTTGACGGTATGATCGCTCTTAGAAACAACAACACAACAGACGAGCACCTCAAGAACGTTCTTCTGTTCATGGACTTCCTTTGCTCAGGTGAAAGAGCTGCAACTGTAGACAACGCCGTATATCTTACAGGTGTCTGCGAATCAGCAAGAAAGGCTCAGGAGAGCTTTGAACTTGATCAGTCAGATGCTAACGCAAAGGCAGTTGCTTATGCAATTTCAAAGGTAGTTGCTCCTCCAACAGGCATTACAGCAGAGCAGAGTGCAAATGCTAAGACAATGATGGATGAGACTATCGTTCCTAAGTTCCAGGCTCTTCTTGCAGGAGAGACAACTGCTCAGGATGTATACGATGTAATCTGCAAAGAAGCTTACAACTTATTCGGAGAAGAGAATTGTGCTTCCGGATGGATCAAGTAATATAAGGGGCAAAAGAGATTTTGTCGTTACTTGAGCGAGCTGCATGCGAGTGAACAGTAACATTTTGTCCATTACAAGAGACATGATTTGTCATCAGTAAAACCAAAAAGATGAATTATAAGCCCCGCCTGCACAGAGCCGGTGGGGCTTATTTAAAAGGAGCGACACCTTGAAAACACAGGATAGACAGAAAAAGAAATTAGCAAAGCCCAAATATCATATGGCAGACAACTTAAGCGGATGGGGATTTGTCGCAGTAGCAGTGGCGATATTTATTATCTTTACCCTGTATCCGGTTATTTCAGCCGTTATAACGAGTTTTCAGGAATACAAGCCCTTCGGCTCAGAGTGGGTTGGGGTAAAAAACTATGTAACAGCCATGAAGAATGACCTGTTCTGGAAATCCATCAAGAATACTCTGGTTTACACGGTGGTCGTAATCCCGCTTTCTCTGATCCTATCTTTTTCCATAGCGGTCATGATCATGCCTTTTACAAAAAAGATCCAGTCCTTATTTAAAGGCATCTACTACCTGCCGGGAATCGCATCGGGCGTTGCTATTTCAGTAGTATGGCTCTGGCTCTACGATGCGTCTCCAAACGGAATCTTTAACAGGGTCCTGGCGCTTTTTGGTGCCAGCTCACAGAACTGGCTTTCATCCAGTAAAACAGCAATGTTATCCCTTATCATCATGGCTCTTTTATCAAGCCACGGCGCCAATATCATCATCTACATCGCAGCCCTTCACGGCATCGACAATACTTACTACGAGGCTGCCGAGATGGACGGTGCCAGATTTTTTCAAAAGATACTGTACATTGTACTTCCAATGTGCAGACCAACCACGCTGTTTCTTTTGGTGACAGGTGTTATCGGCTCTTTCCAGGTATTCATGAACGCGTACATGATGACCGGTGGCGGGCCGGATAATAACACAACTATGATAGGTCTTTTGATATTCAATAATGCGTTTACCTACGGAAAATATGGTCTGGCGTGCGCTCAGGCAATCCTACTTGCTATTGTAATTGCGGCGCTCACGACGCTGCAGTTCAAGATCATGGGAGAAGATATCGAGTACTAATAAGTTAGGGGAAAAGAAATATGGCTACGGGACTATATTCTCAACACTTACATAATAGAAAGATCTTTCATTTAAGGAATCTGCTGATCGCTGCATTTCTCATTTTTTTCGCAGCTGTGTCGCTGTTTCCGATTGTTTATATGTTTGCCTGGTCCTTTGGACCTGCGGTGGAATCGGCCTCCACGTCCTACAACATTTTTCCGGGGCGCTGGTCCTTTGATTCCTACAAGGCTTTCATAAAGTTCAGTGATCATTCACTTAAGTGGATTTTAAACAGTATTATCGTGGCGGCATTCACGGTGCTTGGAAACGTGGTTTTTGCAGGCATGGCGGGCTATGCTTTCGCCAAGATAAACTTCAGGGGAAGGAGTTTTCTCTTTTTTGTGATCCTCCTTTCCATGATGATTCCTTATCAGGTAACTCAGGTTCCGCTGTACATCCTCATCGTAAAGAATTTCCGCATGACAAACACTTATCCTGCGCTTATTCTTCCGGGAATGTGCACCGCCTACAACATTTTTATGGCTAAACAGTTCTTTTCCGGAATTCCTACGGCACTTATCGAAAGCGCCAAGATTGAAGGCTGCAGTCACCTTATGATCTTCAGAAAAATCATTCTTCCGCTTTCAAAGACTATCCTTTCGGTAATGGCTATTAACACTTTCCTTAGTTCCTGGAATACCTTCTTTTGGCCATTCCTTGTTACCTCCAAGGAGGAAATGTACACGATCCAGGTTGGACTTAAGACCTTTAAGTTTGCCAACGGATCCCTTTTGTCGCCTATGATGGCAGGCGCATGTATTTCAGTAATACCTATGTTTATTCTTTTCTTCTCATTACAGAAGTACTTTTTGGAAGGCGTAACAGTAGGTGCTGTAAAAGGTTGAGATTAAGGAGCGGATATACATGGAACTTTCAAATATAGCAACAGAGCAAAGAAACGAAAGAACATTACATATAGATAAGCTGGACACTCTGGAAATGGTGAAGCTTATCAATAGTGAAGATAAATTGGTGGCACTGGCGGTGGAAAAGGTTCTGCCGCAGGTCGCGGAGGCGATAGAAGCAGCTGCTGAACGTCTTAAGGTGGGCGGTAGGCTCATCTATATCGGCTGCGGGACTTCGGGGCGCCTGGGCATTCTTGATGCTGTCGAATGTCCTCCTACTTTTTCTACGGATCCGTCAATGGTAATGGGGCTTATCGCCGGCGGAAATACTGCAATTTTCCAGGCAGTTGAGGGGGCAGAAGACTCTTTTGAACTAGGGGAAAAAGATTTGAAGAATATCAATCTATCTGACAGGGACCTGGTAGTTGGAATCGCTGCATCCGGCAGAACTCCCTATGTCATTGGCGCCATGAAGTACGCAAGAAGCATCGGGTGCAAGGTCGTTGGTCTTACCTGCTGCGCAGGCTCTGAAATTGACGAACTGGCTGATATAAAAATTGCGCCGGCTCCGGGCCCTGAGGTCATCACCGGTTCCACGAGGCTTAAAAGCGGCACTGCCGAGAAGATGATACTGAACATGATCTCCACAGGAACCATGATAAAACTGGGGAAGGTCTACGGAAATCTCATGGTGGATGTCAAAGCTTCTAATGAAAAGCTTGTCAGCAGATGTGAGACAATTGTGGAAAGAACTACAGGAGTATCAAGGGATGAAGCTGTAGCCGTTTTAAAAAAGTGCGATTACAGGCCCAAGATAGCAATAGTTATGATCAAAAAAGGCGTAGATGCGG
>JAFPVA010000248.1 GCA_017413105.1 Butyrivibrio sp.
ACTGCTCTTCATTTTCCACTCCTGGAAACTTAAATGAGTCAATATATCTCATTTTAAACCTCAAAATCCAGGCAGCTTCTGATCTTGGTATAAGGTCTTACCTTAGAATCAGCTACTGCTACGTGCTCAGGATGTACTGAATATCCCTTAAGCGCCTCTATGCTCTCAAAAGTTGAATCCAACATAAGGTCTGCATTTGAAGATTCAAGACCGTTGATATTGACCTTGATATCAACGATTCCAGGGACCTTGTCTTTCAATCCTTCAAGTCCTTCCTTGATTCCCTGCTTGATAGTTACCTTCTCTTCGGCAGAAAGCTCATCCTTAAGTGTCCATAAAATCACATGCTTAACCATTCTCGTTCCCTTTATCCTTTCCATCAATTCCTTGTTCCGCTCTAGCGCATCATATATGCCATCTTCAGAAAGCACTCCTCGCTTCAGGTCTTTGCGCAAAAGTCCATCTTCATCCATGACATAATCATTTTTCCAATCCTGGCTGGAATAATATTCGTCAAGTTTCTTGATCTCTGTCTGATAGTCCAAGAACTCTTGTGGAGCTTCCTCAGCGTCATCCATTCTTCTCAAAGCTTCATCAAGAATAGATTCCATTTTAAAGATGCGCCTTACAGCTCTAAGAATCCGTTCCTTTTCCCTGCAGATGTAGTCCCAACTGCAGTCTCCGCAAATGTCGCTTCTGATACCGGCATCAATGATTTTCTCCCGCACCAGTTCGGTAAACTCGGCAAAAGAAATCTCATCACCCTTTACTAAACCGCAAGCCTTCAGGACTTCTTCATCATATTTTTTAACCTTATCAGCGGTAGTGCAATCACCTGCCTCATTGTTGGGGCAGTTCTCACAGACAATATCTGTCTCAACCTTCAGCTGAATCTTCTGCGCTGGATCTGCCTCCATCTCCCTGATTATCCTGCCCATGTGGTCAGTAAATTCTTCGCTGTAACCCTTACCTTCATAGAATTGGAAGCACATACCATGATGTGGCCGTAATACTCTGCTCATAATACTGTCCGTTCCATTTTCACATGAGGAATCCCGTCTTCCATGAATTCATCGGAAACAACCTCGTTTTTAATATCTCATACAGCTCAGTGGTGCTGCGCTCATTAAAATGCTTTACGACTAATTCCACAAATGTTCCTACCTTGTCAAAAATTCAAACACGCCCATGCTTATCGCCTCTGTGATTAGCGGAACCATGCCAAAGAAATATAGTTACTGAACAGGTCATAACGTCAAATAGTAGGTGCTGTATAATACACTAATTTTATTCTTCGGATAAAAAGGATGGTAACATTATGGAATTTGCTTTTTCTATCATTACAGGTCTTGTCGGGGGCGTAGCACTTTTACTTTTGCCGTTCGATACGACCATAGCCGCAAATCTTATTCCTTATTTTTCACTACATACAATCCGACAAGCGTATTTAATACTATGCATGCCATTAGTGAATAAAAAAACACAGGACTTGTATCCATATTGCCATTGCGGAAGGTATAAGCTGACAGCGCATCAACTCCATTTCCCAGTATCAGATACGAGAACACGAAGAAGAATCCCATCATGAAGGCCTGTTCCACAACGGCTCCAAGGCCATAGAATCTGGAGCGCACGAGTCTTCTCTCGTTTACGTCGAACCGCTCATCCTTAAGATATGCGGCTGTACTCCTGCTGTTTCCACAGGATACAAAGATCACTGTAACCAGTACTCCAACCATATATGAAATCGTACCGGGTATCATCATAAGACATGAGAAAGCATTTGCGGATACAATGCAGAATAATTCGAACCGCTCTTCCCTGACCATTTTCTTTAGTATCGGACTTACAATTTTCGCAAGCGCAACCCCGATACCTATCATGATATATGCTACAGTAACCTTGTTATACTCTCCGACAGCCATAAAATAAATCAGCGAGAAAATAGTTACAAAATTCCTTTCAGCTCCATACCATAAAGTGCGAAGGCTGTGCCCTCTATAAGGATTTCTTCTTGTTACGAACGACGCCACGACCAAAAGAATCATTCCAACCGCTATCCACAACACCAGTCCGAGACTTGCAGTTTGCTTATAAAGCCTTATTGCGTATGTGAATAACAAAACTATCAGTGCAAGAAGTAACTGATCCGCGCGAACCGTTCCTTTTTCAATCAGCGGGTCATATTTATGAGGATTGTGATTCCGGAGAGTTATACACTGAAGGGTCGATATCAGTACCAGGAAAAGAATGGCCAATATCACAGTAATCATGCTCACATATCTGAATGTCATAACGATAACCAGATATAACAGCAGGATCAGATAACCTATATAAACCGACGCGCCTGTAGACCATATCTTTTTCTCCCTGATCGAATCCCTCATTGTCCGGTACATCGGCGCAAAACACGATAATCCCAAGCCAATCAGAATAGCGCCCACATTCCACAGTATGTGCGCGCTGTTTCCGAAAAGCATCAGAAAACATCCCAGTATAGCCAGTACATTACCTGTAAGCCACACCAGATAAGGATTCTTAACCTTCCCAAAGCCACTAAGCAGGAACGGTCCCGCCTTCTCAAACGCATATAGAAGTACAAATGGCATAATGAACTCACTCTGCCCGTAGTGCTCGTAATATAATCCCACGAACATCAGATTAGGCAGCATGACCGCACCTTCTGCAAGGGCTTCGGAAAAAGATCCCAGTAACGTTCTAATAATCTTCATGTTATTCCGTTTCCATCTCTATGAACTTGAAGAAGAACTTCTCCTTCATAGGCGTATCGATTGCTCTGACAGGTTTAAGCTGATTCTGGGAAACACCCTTCCTGATCATGATATCTCTGTATAACATGTATGCTTCCTGCTGGGTTATGCAGAGCTTGGTCTTTCCGAGTGTGTTGCTCATTATCTTCTGTCCGAAGGACGGATTTGCCTGTCCGAGGAGCTTCTCTACAGTATCTCTGTACTCCTCTATCTTGCTCTCTTCAATTTCCTTGTCGGGCTCAATAAAGAGTACATAGCGACCGGGCTTGGAATCTATATCCGCGTAGATACTGTAGTCACGTACAAGTATTCCGGTTTCATCCTGGAATTTGCTGATGGTCCAGCGAAGTGCTTCCTCATTGGTCTTCTCACCGGCTATGGAGATCATCTGATTCTTACGATACAGGAAAGAAACAAGCGGTGCTTCATTGTAGAAGCCCTTAACCCTGATAACGTCCTTGATCTTATATCTGTAAAAACCTGACAGATTTGTTACCACAATCTCATAATCTTTACCTGCTTCCAGCTGATCTATTGTAAGCGTTGTCTCCTCATCGTCGGAATCAGCAGGAATAAATTCATAAAAGCCTCCATCGGGAAGGAGCACGAAGCCATCCTCGCCGGTTCTTCTGGCAACAGCCATCAGGGACTCAGATGCAGCATAGTTAAGGAAGCTGTACGGTATATTCTTTCCGGTGTACTGTCTCATCTTCAGAGTGTACTGCGAGAATCCACCTGTACCTATAGCTCCAAGCCACTGGAAATCAGGCCATATCCTTATTACTATTTCATCAAAGCCCTTTCTGAATTCATTTCTTAATTCCTCTGCTCTCTCAAGATCCGGAGTAAACATGGACTCGAATTTTTTCCTAAGCTCATCGGATACAAGTATACTCTCTCCGATGACCCCTTTTTCTATATCATCACACATGCTCTCCCAATTGGACTCAAGCCAGGTCATAAGATCCACAAGTGATGTCATAAATGCGGAAGTCATGCAAGTTACTTTCCTGTTAGGAAGTGCAAACCGCAGCTTTAAGTACTTGCTGTCCATGGGCTCTGTGGGAAATACCAGATCTGCCGGAGACGTTATGAAGCTTGTCAGGTGCTCCGCAAGATCACGAAGTGCTGTTCCGGAGATAGGTCCTTTTGGAACACCGTTTTCTGTCATCATCGGCGGAGCTTCTATTGTATTAAGGCAATATCCGTCCTTATATGTTTTACCTGTGGTATTTCTGTAATATTCATCCATAACACCAAAGAGTACACTTGCACCGTAAACCGAATAGTTATCAATAGTAGCCTGTGTCACGGGAATGTGCTTTGGCACGCCGACACTTCCCGAGCTTAATGCATAGTGCTTTACGGGATAGCTTGTGATTAGATTTTCCTCATCATTTTGTATCATGCGCTCAATATATGAAGCGTAGGAATCATAATTCGAAAAAGGAACCTTTTTCTTAAAGTCTTCTATACTCTTGATCTCACTGAAATTATAGAGCTTGCCGTACTCTGTATTCTCATTGTCCTTAAGTATCTTAAGCAGAGTCTCTTCGCTTGCTGCCACGGCCCTTTTACTAACTTCATCAAGGTGTCTGAGTGCTGTTGCACCTCTTCTTTTCATTACCGAGCAGAAAACATGATTTGTAATACCTTGGAAAAATGCCATAATTTCTTCTCCTTTTTAAGCTTAATGAATTTCTGAAGACCTTCCTTAATATGATCTATGCATAACTATATTATTGAACATATTAAATATTTAAACAAATTAAAATACTATAATAATCCTTCCGGATTCCTGCTTCTATTCGTCTACCTCTTTACCCTCAGCAAAGCTGTACATTTTCTTATATTTGCCGCCATTAAGAGCCTTAGCCATTGCCATTCCGCCGCTTTCCCCGGAGTACATGAAGCTTTCGCACATAGATATCATATAGAGCGCATAGAAATAATTCACTAAAGAATCCTCAAGGAAAACATCATAATCTGTTCCGGAATACTTGATGCTGTCCAATTCGCTTATTGTCATTACGTTTTCTCTTTCAAAATCAGTTATGCTGTACCTTACCTGTGACACAACTCTGATCTTGCCCGGAAAAGCAGCTTTCATTTTTGAGAGGATATCCGCATCCTCAGTGGCGAGTATAATCCCGTCATACCCATACTCATCCATCCACTCCCTGATCTTCGGTACTGCGCTTTCAACTGCAGCGGGAGCCGATGTTCCGCTCATTTCAGAGGTGATGTAATCAGAACCGCGAAGCAGAACGCCAAGCATTCGCTTTCCTTTCATTATTGCATCCGAGTACTCCTTCATCTCATCAATAAATCCAGGATTCATCAATTCGAGGCCAAACTCCCTCTCATGCGCAAGCCTTAGCATCTTCGTGAACAGTATTCCGAAATAATTGGTTATATATATAGTGTTGTCTTCGTTCGAATCCTCCGGTGTCATCTTGATAGTGAAGTACTTCTCTATTACATGATCAGGATATCTGGAGCTTCCTGCCTGTAAGGTTACCTCTAATCCAAAACGACTAAGAAAATTCCTGGTTCTTGTATAGCAGGTAAGAATACTTCCGATTCCCTCACTTTTTGCCACAAGAATCTCAGCGTATTTCACCTTATCAAGTGGCAGATCCGTCAGCCACTGATATACAAAGAAGTGGTGAAACAAGACCACCTGATCCATGTTCAGAAAGTCGCAGTCGAATGCTGATGGCTTGAATGCTCTGTGGACACGAAGCGTCTTTTCATCCTCCGGCGCTTCGTAGGTAATTTGGATTTTTTCTTCTTTTGGATAAAACCATTTGATTCTCTTATCGTTCCACAAAACAGCAATATCCGTATACCTTAAGACAATCCCTGTGATCACCACAGTGTACTCATTTACTTCCTCAAACCATATACGCTCTATCCCATCGAGAATATCGAAGCATATCTTATCCTTATCATTTTCATCATACATATAATAAGGAGGATACAGCGGTTCACGGCGAAAAAGCGGTGAATAAGGATACTCCGGGAAGCTTTCACACCATTTCTGATTATTTACATATTCAAGATCAAATGAGGGTCCGTTTTTATTTTTGACATGAAAGTGTGTCTCACCTTTTAACACGCAGGAAAGCGCCTTGTGAAACAGGTTCTCGGAAATATCCAGTGTTCGATAATTATGCTGTGTACTATAATCTCTGACAAGAAGCATAATCTCCTCCTTCTATAAGCTCCTAATAAAAGCACATCATTTATATTCAAGGCAGAGCATTGTGAGGTCATCAAACTGCTCCTCTTCCTCAACAAAAGCATCAACTGAGCTTCTTACTTCATCAAGCAGCTGCTTCGGTGATTCTTTAGCCACTCTGTTTAATGCTTCAAGCATCCTGTCAGTACCAAACTGTTCTTTCTCTGAATCTATCGCTTCCACAACTCCGTCTGTATAAACAAAAATCTTTGAACCTTTTTCAAGTTCAATCACTTCCTCGGTGTATTGCTTACCCTTTCGAACGCCGAGAACATAACCGTGTTTATCATTTAATAGTTCGAATTCACCACCCGGTTTCAATAATGCCGGTCTTTCATGTCCGGCATTTGCCATGGTCAGCTTACCTGTGGATATCTCGAGTATTGCAACCCATACAGTCAGAAACATAAGCTCTTTATTCTGCATAAGTATCGTTGTGTTAGAATCCGTGAGTATCTTTGCCGGTGACTTGCCCTCTCTTGCATTATTGGCAAGTATGTTTTTTGTGAGCATCATGAACATCGCTGCAGGGATACCTTTTCCTGAAACATCAGCAATAGCGATATACATATGGTCCTCGTCAAGGAAAAAGAAATCATAGAAATCTCCGCCGACGGATTTCGCGGGCGTCATAGAACCGTACAGATCAAGATCCGTTCGATCATTGAATGCGGAAAAATCTCCGGGTATCATATCCTTCTGAATCCTTGCAGCCAGCTCAAGCTCTGTATTTATACGCTCTGTTTCAATGAGCATCCTCTGCTTTTCCTTAGAGTATCTCTCAATTCCTGTGATCATGTCGGAGCAATCGTCCGCAAGCCTTCCGAGCTCGTTATCGGCTTCAATTGTCAAAAGCTTTTGAACGATGTCCTTTGTATTCTTTGTCTTTGCGTAATCGCTAAGGAAACTCATTATGCGTGTCAGGGGATTTATTATTTTTGAATAGATCATATAAAGAATTATAACGGCGCAGATAAACAGTAGCACTGCGTTGATAAGTTCAACGGATCTCGCACTGTCCGCGATTGACTTACGAATATTTGTGATTCTCTGGATAGCCGTCAGATGACACTTCAAATTACCGTCAACCGGCACCTGAAGATACCCCATGAGGTATTCTCTGTTTTCTGCATCAGCAAGAGAGCTCTTCTCTTCGAAAAAAGCCTTATCCTCTTTGCTCTCATACATTTCCCTGATACCCGGCTGCTCGTTTATATCAAAAGGCCACGCCTCACCAAGGGCACAGAAATTACCTCCAAAGGACTTCTCTCCCTCCTGAATTCCCTGGAAAAGCGGGAATATATTCGTATCATCCAGCACAATTTCAAAGGTTATTTCAGTAAGGTTGAAGCTGTTCTTCATTGATGAAAATTCCGGCATAAGCAAAAGATAACATTCTTCCGCAAAGATTCTCTGTTCTTCTTCTGATAAACTCTCTGCCTGTTCCGGAGTAATGCTGTAAAGAGATTCATATTCATGATCAAGGAGTAGCCTTTGAATCTGTGATGAGCGATTCAGCCGGTCCCCCGGAAGATCCATTTCATCACTGTGATCCTGCCAGTAGTTAAGTAACCATGAAAGCGATTTATACTCAGTAAGTGAATTTCTTACCTGAACAAGAATAGCCTGCATAGTCCTGCAGGTAGATGCAACATAGTTCTTACTGTTACTGAAATAAATACATATTCCATTAACTATGGCTGTTATCAGAAACAGGCATGCAATCCACGGGAGCGCCTGTTTTACAATCTTTTTATTTCTTTTCTTCATATGATTTATTCCTTGCATAGTATAAATTCTCTTAAAATATATGCAGGTCGTTTCAAAGACCTAATATAAATATTATTTATCAGGATTATCATAATTACAAATAAAAATTAGGCAAAAAATCAAACAGTAAAAATAAATAATATATTATTGGTACTAAAAGACTCATGCGTGTTAAAATGAGTTTAGCGATTTTCAAAATAAGGAGGATAATTTATGCTTACCATTGATAAGACTATCGATAACAAAAATGGTCTGTTCAAGCTGGGGGGACGCCTGGATACAAATACTTCCCGTGATCTCAGCGCTGCCTTTGAAGAGACTCTTCCCCAGCTCGATACACTGACCCTGGATTTTGAAAAGCTTGATTACATCTCATCCGCCGGTCTTCGCGTTATTCTGTTTGCGATCAATACCATGGAGGATAAGAGCCAGAAGGTCAAAGTATTACATGCCAACGACAGCATAGTTGAAGTCCTTGAGCTTACAGGCTTTGCTGATGATCTTGACCTTGAATGATCACTGACCTGCTATTTTAATAAGCTCTGTATAAAAATAATCAGCTATTTTCTGGAGCTTCTTCCAGTTCATCCGCGGAGGCTTAAGCCACTTAACACAATCCTTCAGGGCCTTTTGATAGTCGCTTTGAAGTGAATACGGCACGAGCCTCCAGGTCGGTATTAATCCCAATCCCATAATCAACCACATAAGGTTATCAGCAAAAAGACCTGCGTCACGGTAATAATCCCTGTAACGCTCAACAAGGCTCATCATATCGTAGACAACCTTATAGCCTGCTGCATTAAAGAGACCTATTCCATGATATCAAGTCGAACACCGTCCAAATACGCTCTTACCTGTTCTTCGTAAGCCCCCAGTAGATCCAGCAGCCACTACTCATAAGCCAATAGTATCGCACTGCTTCGTGGTCCGAGAGCTATTGAATCCTGAGCAATGTTTTTATTCTCTTTTCCGATATCTGATGAAAATCCCGAAGCTTCAAAGGCAAGACGCCACTTATAACCCTTTGGCACGATTGGCAATCCAAAGCTGTGCTCTTCCCAATGCGCATTTATAGCAACATATATGAAGCAGTCCTTTTTAGTACCAAACTTTTCATGGTCCTCTGCATACATATACGCAAATGCCAGTGCCGGTTCAGACTCATTCATATCCCAGGGATTAGTCCCGTGGAAGGAAACCTCGGGATATCCGGTCCGGTTCTTTTCGAACTCATAATGCGGATTAGCGAGTACAGGGTGCGCCTTTCTGAAAGCGATAAGCCTTCTTACATAATCGTAGTGCTCTTCGTTTTTCGAAAGCATATCCCAGTCAAGCCAGGATATAGCATTGTCCTGACAGTATGCATTATTATTTCCATATTGAGTGTTGGCGAACTCATCTCCTGAAAGCAGCATAGGAATACCTCTGCTTGTTAGGAGTATATTCAGCATGTTCTTCATCTGCCGGTATCTGAGGGCCAATATATCGGGATCATCAGTTTCGCCCTCCATGCCGCAGTTCCAACTGTCGTTGTCGTTGCAGCCGTCTCTGTTGTCCTCACCGTTTGCCTCATTATGCTTATCATTGTAGGATACGAGGTCGTAAAGCGTAAATCCATCATGGCAGGTGACAAAATTAATAGATGCCGACGCGTTTCTGTCGCCGTACATATCATCAGATCCCTTTATGCGGTGTATAAGCTCCGGAGCGCACTCAGCTCCTCCCTTTATGAATCTTCTAAGACAATCTCTGTATCTTCCGTTCCACTCAGACCATCTTCTGAATGCGGGGAATCTTCCAACCTGATATAAACCGCCGGCATCCCAGGCTTCGGCAATTATTATGCTTTTTCCAAGTACTGCGTCATGTGCGATACTGTCAAGAAGCGGAGGGTTCATCATCGGGGCGCCGAACTCATCACGTGTAAGTATCGATGCCAGGTCGAATCTGAATCCGTCAATATGATATGCAGAAACCCAGTATCTCAGGCAATCGATTACCATGTTCCTCACCATGGGATTATTGCAGTTCATGGTATTACCGCAACCGCTGAAGTTGTAATAATGCCCGTCAGGTGTAAGAAGATAATAGGTCCTGTTATCGATACCTCTGTAAGAGATATACGGACCGTTTTCATTGCCCTCAGCCGTGTGATTAAATACGACATCGAGTATTATCTCTATACCGTTTTGATGAAGCAACTTTACCATGTTCTTAAGCTCATCAGCCTCCATTCCATACACCGCGGAAGCCGAATATCCCGCCTTAGGCGAAAAAAAGCACACCGTGGAATAGCCCCAGTAATTAAGGAGCTGCTCCCCGCCATGCTTTCTTTCATTTTCAAATTCATCAAATTCAAATATTGGCATCAGCTCTACACAGTTGACACCAAGCTCTTTCAGATACTGTATCTTTTCGGTAAGACCGGCATAGGTACCTTTGTATTTTACACCGCTGCTCTCATGCTTCGTAAATGAACGCACATGCATTTCATAAATGATGAGCTCCTGTGGCTTTTTCTCCAGGGGCTTATCACCGTTCCACACATAGTCCTCTCTTATAATCTGTCCTCGAAGAGGGAAATTGTCCTGATTTTTCTTATCTCTTCCCCACACGGAACGACCGGAGACCGATTTGGCATAAGGATCAAGAAGCACCTTTGTCTTGTCGTACAAAAGCCCCTTCTTGGGATCAAATTCACCGTCAAAACGGTATCCGTATTCTGTGGTTTCAATGTTAATGCCGTAAACCCGCATGGTGTAGACATTACCTATTCTGAAGGACTCCGGAAAAGGTATCTCAACATAGGGCTTTGCCTGACCATGCTTATAAAGGACCAGAGTACAGCCCTTAGCTTCCTTGGAATAGATGCTGAAATTGACAGCTCCATCCACCTCATAGGTTGCGCCAAAAGGAAATACCCTGCCTATGCGGTACGAAAGATCCTTGATCTTGTCAGTGGGAAAAGTATCAACCAGTACCATAATCTTATCTCCCGCTTAATTCATATTGGCATTATCTCGAAATGATTTTGCCAATAGGTTGTAGAAACAACAAACAGTAAATACAGAGTACTATCTACTAACAATATTAACACTCATAAAAAACACATACAATCATTCTGTCAAGTATTGGTAGAAACAGTTACTGTTCACTCGCATGCAGCTCGCTCCAGTAACCAATTCGCGCATTCATTCCATATCGACTTCGTCGAAGGAATGCGCTCACTCCTGCATCAAGTTCTCACGAAATGCGCAGCTTAGTGCGCATTTCTGTCTGAACA
>JAFPVA010000249.1 GCA_017413105.1 Butyrivibrio sp.
AACACACATATATTTGTTTTTTACCATGCTAGCCCTTTGTGGAACGAAAGAACCGTCCCCTCGTTCCACCATTTATTTTTCTCACCTGCTGCTTCTATACTGTACAGGAGTCATGCCATATTTCTTTTTAAACAGGCGGTTGAAATGCTCAACATTCTGATAGCCTGCTGCCTCTGCCACCTTCTCAACCTTCATGTTTCCGTTGCGAAGCAGCGTGCTTGCCTTGTTCAGCCTAATCCTCTTAACATTCTCACCGAAGGTCATTCCTGATTTTTCCTTGATGTACTTGGAAAGATAAGGCTTTGAAAGATAAAACTGCTGCGAAAGATCATCAAGCGTTACAGTCAGGTAATTCTCCTGGATGTAATTGATAATTGAATTGATTCTTTCATCCTTGCTGTTCTTAATCTCTTTTACCGCATCAATCTGGTTGACTGCAATGACCAAAGCATTGATCGATGATCTGATGATATCCTCGTCAATACCTACGCCCCAGAACTTCTTGCCATCGTGGGTAATACCAACATAGGTGCAAGCCTTTGAGGATGATCCTCTTGAAAGAGCATGCTCCTCGTAAACAGAAAGTTCATAGCTGATGTTAAAGTACTGCTTGATTGCATTACTTACGGCATCGAGGCGACCATTTCCGTTTGCCTCAACCACATTTTCCTTATCGGCATGGGCAACAGTTACCTCTGCCAGAATTCCGTCGATCTGCTTGAAGTGAACCTCCGGAATCTTGAATACATTATCATTGTGAACGTACTTGTCCTCAAATATCTGATAGATTCTTGCAGGTGAAAGCTCAGCATGCTCTCTGTCTGAGATATCCTTGATGGTGTAGCTGATATCTGCCTGCATTTCCTTTGGAACCATCATGCCATAATTGGTCTTGAGGATATAGCTTACGCCGCCCTTTCCGGACTGGCTGTTGATTCTGATAACATCTCCGTCGTACTCTCTGCCAAGATCCTTTGGATCGATAGGAAGATAAGGAACGGACCAGATGCCCTTGTCCTTTTTCTGATCATGCCATGCAAAGCCCTTGGAAATAGCATCCTGATGAGAACCCGAAAATGCAGTAAACACAAGCTGTCCTGCATAAGGCTGTCTCTCATAGATACGCATTCTTGTAAGTCTCTCATAGGTCTCGCCAACCTCAACGATATGGCTGAAATCAAGTCCAGGATCAACACCGTGGGAGTACATGTTTATAGCAAGAGTTACGATATCAACGTTACCGGTTCTCTCTCCGTTTCCAAAAAGAGTTCCCTCAATTCTGTCAGCTCCAGCAAGACATCCAAGCTCAGCATCACTGATTCCTGTTCCTCTGTCGTTATGAGGATGCAGGGAAAGAGTTACTGCATCGCGGTATTTCAGGTTCTTGCTGATATACTCAACCTGTGTTGCAAACACATGAGGCATTGCAATCTCAACGGTTGTAGGTATGTTTATGACTACCTTATTTTTCTTGGTGGGCTTCCATACATCAAGAACTGCGTTGCAGACTTCAACTGCATAGTCTACCTCTGTTCCAGGGAAGCTCTCAGGTGAATACTCAAAAGAGAAATTGCCGTTAGTTTCTTTTGCAAGCTTATCAAGAAGCTTTGCTCCATCCACAGCAATCTTCTTTACCTCTTCCTTGCTCTTTTTAAACACCTGCTCACGCTGCGCAACGGATGTGGAATTATACAGATGAATGATGGCCTTTGGCGCGCCCTTTACAGCTTCAAATGTTCTCTTAATGATGTGCTCACGAGCCTGAGTCAGAACCTGAACCGTAACATCATCCGGAATCATGTTCTTCTCTATAAGGGTTCTGGCAAACTCAAACTCCGTTTCTGAAGCTGCCGGGAATCCAATTTCAATCTCCTTAAATCCAAGATTCACGAGCATAGTGAAGAATTCCAATTTTTCATCAAGACTCATTGGCTCAATGAGGGCCTGATTTCCATCGCGAAGATCCACGCTGCACCAGATAGGTGGGTGATCAAGATAGTCTTTTTTAACCCAGTCATAGCTCACCTTAGGTGGCATGTAATACTGTCTCTTATACTTCTCAAAATTCTTCATAACCTGCTCCCCTTTTCTTTTGTAATATGATTTGTTGAATTGGTACCTTGCTGCTGCCATTCTCAATCCTATACCGAATTAAATGTTGATATAATTTATCCTTCGACATTAATTATCGTCATTTTAATTGATTATCTTTAATGCCATTCGGATAAATTTGCTCATTTTTATTGATAAATATTATGATAGCACAATTTTATACAATGAAAACACCACATAATTAATCTCTTTTATTGATTTATATTAATGTAAAAAGACAGTCAATGCCGATTTCTCTGAGCAACGTCGAAATGAGGCATTGGCTGTCTTATGAGTTTTAGAAAATCACATCGCAGATGAAAACAAGCATTTCCGAATAGACACTCGTGGGCTGGGCGTCATTTTAGTCACACTTATATCCCTTGTTGATGAGAATATTCTCCACAGCCCTGGCTTCGTCTGTGTGCATTACCATGATAGGATTTCCGGTCACACGGTTAAAAGACAGGTACACATAGTTAATGTTAATATTGCTGTCGTAAAGAGTATTAAGGATGCTATCCAGAGCTCCTACCTTATCCTCACACTCAACTGCAATTACAGGTGTTGTCTTGCAGATATATCCTGCTTCTTTAAGAACCTCAATGCATTTATCCGGATCAGAAACGACCATTCTGATAATACCGTATTCAGCTGAGTCATTTGTTACAGAACCAAGGATATTGATGCCGTTCTCAACCAAAAGACCTGTAATATTTTTAAAACATCCCTTTTTGTTTTCTGCGTAGATAGATACCTGTTTTAACATTACTCTTCCTCCCATTGCGTGCTTTTTCCGTGTACGAACAGTACCACTATAGCATATTTTCCACTGTTCCAAAACATTTTTTGCCCACTTTGTAGCAAAATTGGCTTATAATATATATATATTAGTAAGTTACCGTGCTAAACTAATTAGCCGTAACAAAAAAATTCTGGGGGAGAATTCATAATGAAAAAAATCAATCCGATCACCAGATTGGACTATCCCGATCCTGATGTCATCAGGGTCGGTAACACTTACTACATGGTAAGCACTACTATGTATTTTATGCCAGGCTGCGAAATCTTAAGATCCTACGATCTGGTACACTGGGAACACGCTTCTTACGTCTTTGAACGTCTTGATTCTACCGAAAGGCAGACCCTCTCCGGCAAAGAGAACGCCTACGGAAACGGCATGTGGGCCGCATCTCTCCGCTATCACGGCGGCATATTCTATGTTTGCTTCGTAGCAAACGATACTCACAAAACATATCTCTATACCTCAAAATCCATAGAAGGTCCTTGGGAAAAAAGTGAGATTAGTGGTTTTTATCACGATAACTCAATTCTTTTTGACGATGACGGAAAAATATATATTGTCTATGGCAACAGGGAAATTCACATAACAGAACTAGATCTCGAGAAAAAGGCCCCCAAGGACGGCGGTCTTGACAAAGTCATTATCAAAGACAGGGATGATGCGCCTCTTGGCTATGAAGGCGCACATTTTTACAAGATAAACGGAAAATATTATATCTTTTTTATCCACATACCCGCTTCCTCCGGCAAACGCACCGAGAGCTGCTTTGTAAGCGACAAGCCCGAGGGTCCGTACTATGGAAGAGATATCTGTGATGACGACAGGAATTACAGAGGCATGGGCGTTGCACAGGGTGGAATCGTCGAGTCGCCAAAGGGAAACTGGTATGGCATATTTTTCCAGGACAGCGGTGCTGTAGGAAGAATTCCTGTACTTGTGCCGATAACCTGGACCAACCTTGAAAAAGAAAACCTTGGTCCCGACCTTTTGGATTCAAATTATCCATTTCCTGTTGTTGGAAACAACGGAAAAATACCGGAATGCTTTGAAATTGACAAGTTAAACCTAAGCTACTGCTACGCTCCACTGGTTGGAAGTGACGATTTTTCCTGCAAGGCTGTTCCTCATTCTTCAGATCATAAGCGTGACAGTTTTGGCCTTAAGAGCTTCTGGCAGTTCAATCATGAACCTGAGCTTTCCCTTATTTCAAAGTGTCACGACGATGACAAGAAATGTTACATCAAGATCACTACTGATAAACTCTGCAACAACCTGGTACAGGCAAAAAATACTTTGACTCAGAGATGCAAATTTCCTGGCTGCAGAGCTACTGTGAGTATCAATGGTGAAAACATGAAAAATGGCGACTATGCAGGTCTTTGCATCTTGGAAAGCTGCTATGGTTTTATTGCTTTGACAAAAAGGAATGACGAGTTTTTCCTTGTTATGTGCAGCCGTGAGATAACAGAGGGTGGTTTCTGGGGTGAGAGGCACGATGACTCAGCTCCAGAAGAACTTGCCAGTATAAAACTGGATAGTCCGGTGGCAAAACTCACTGCAACAGTATGCTTCGATGAGGCCACCGCCGGAGAAAGCTTTACAAAATTCACTGATGGGGATGACACAGCCCGCTTCTCCTGCATTCCGGAAGGTAAGCTCGCTCCAATAAAACTCGGTCCCGTAAAAAAGCTTTCCTTTAAGCTGGATCACTTCACCGGTGCCCGCTTCGGCCTCTTTATGTACAGTACCAAAGAAACCGGAGGAAGCGCATACTTCTCAGATTTCATCTACGAGACTTAAGATAGATACCTATCGCAAGTTCCACATACTACATTGTATTTAACGCATAATATAGTGCAGGAAATATAAGACAAAAGTCAAATATATCCTGCACTGTTTTATTGTGCGTCAGTTGTTACTGTTCAGTTCTCATCAGAACTCCAGCGTATCTATGAAGTCCTTAAGTTCCTGCCTTCTGTCGTTTAATAGCAGAATCTTGTTATATTTATAGTAAGTTTCATTTCCGGTTTCACGAATGAATTTGAGACTGTAGTAAGCCTTGGAAAGCTCCGTGAGAAAGATTACCATCTCCTGGCTTCCCGTCAGTGACGTCTCATCTCCAAAGGTCTTCTCAAGGAAATTGAAGGTATTGGTCAGATGATCATTGGTGACCCTTCTCTCCTGCTGGCGTCCACTTTCTCTTGAAGTGAACCAGCTCCTTGCTATATCGTAGGGATCATCTCCGCCAACAGCGGTTATCAGCTTGTCACAGTCATAAATTGCTGCTATGGCAAGGCGCTTAACCTTCTCATCATCCCTGTTGACAAGGCCTGCTTCCACTTCCTGATTCAGCTCTTTCTCCATTATATCAGCCTTTTCCTCAAACCAGGATTCCTTAGTTTCTACAGTGCCAAACTCCTTTATCACGTCGTAAATGATTTTCTGAACGCCCTGGTTCTTGGCATACTCTCTGAATTCATCCATCAGCTTATCTGTAAGAAGGCCTATAATACTGAGCTTTTCGTCAAAAGAGCCTTCTCTGATAGCAGTCCTGTTCTCAGGGAAATTACCCTCCAGAATATCCGGAATCTTATAGAGTTCATTATACCTTAGATACAGTTCATAATATGTGGCAAAATCTCTTGCTATCTCCACATTTTGCAGATACTGACTGGTGAGATTTTCGTCTACCGGTATTCCAAGTTTTTCATATACCTTCATGATCCTGGACAGATCTTCCCAGCCTCTTGCCGTAACAAAGCTTCTTCCACTTACATCTGTCTTTATGCTATAAAAGTTATCTTTTTTAATCTCAAGATAAGCCAGAATAGCCCCGTGAACTCCGGCCCGATAAGCATATTCTTTCCAGGATTCAAAGTCCTCTTCAATATTTATCTGCCTCACCCTGTCCAGGGTAACAATATCAAATTCCCTGACTGATTTGTTGTACTGGGGCGGATTTCCTGCAGTTACAATAATGTAGCCCTCAGGAAGCCTGTGACTTCCAAAGGTTTTGTACTGCAAAAACTGTAACATCGTAGGCGCCAAAGTCTCGGAAACACAGTTTATCTCATCCAGGAAAAGAATGCCTTCCTTAATGCCTGATTTTTCACGCTGTTCATAGACCGCACCTATTATCTCAGACATCGTATATTCTGTTACCGAATACTCTTTTCCCTCAAACTCCTTGGAGGAGATCTTGGGAAGACCTATGGCGCTCTGCCTTGTATGATGGGTTATCGTATAGGAAACCAGACCTATCCCCAGTTCCTGTGCAATCTGCTCCATTACAGCAGTCTTGCCTATACCGGGCGGTCCCATCAAAAGAATTGGTCTCTGTCTCTCTATTGGAATCTCATACTGCCCTGCTTCATCCTTGGCAAGGTACGCACGGACTGCATTCTTTACCTCTTCCTTCGCCTGATCTATGTTCATGGATATTCTCCTCTAAATTCTTAATAACTAAGTCATGTCACTTATAGCTTATACCTCTGCCATCATATATACAGCTTAAGTGCCCAATCCGGAACGTTTTCATCTTCGTAATCCCCGTCCTCAGGGAAAACAAATGCTGTATCATAGCTTGTAGCTTTCTCGGGATAAGTCCCATATCCATCGGTAAAATAGATCAGTCCCTTAAGATTTTCAAATGCCTGCTTATTCTTAAGTTCCTCCACATAATTAAACGCCGGTCTGAAGTCTGTTCCATAGCCGCCTTCAATATGAATTCCCTTTGAAAAGAGCTTCATATCCTCCGATGTTTCAATTATATCATCCCTTTGAACCTGGTCATCACACTGAATAATATGAATTTTGGTTCTTTGAAAGAAGTTATCGCCTCCAAGAAGCATTGCCCCAGTCTCGTTCAAAAAATGCTGTACCAGTTCATCCTTACAGGAAGCCGAGGTGTCTATGACTATTGCCAGCTCCTGAACTTTTTTAACTTCTCTGAACTCATTCTCCTCAATGAGAGGCATATCACCATAATAGTCAAGTCCAAAGCTGTACATTCCATAGTCAAAGCTGTCAAGGTCAATACCGCCCTCTTCCCTTAGAATCTTGAAACGGTTTAAGAACTGTCTGTAGTCAGTTCTTGAGGCGTTCTGAAATTTCAATATCCACTCAAGTTTTCCCAGGCTATCGCTCTTATTGCTACCGATAGTTTCTATCTCTGTCTGTATCCTTTTGGCTTCCTTATCCCAGTCTTTTTCTCTGCCCCTGATCTTCATAAGGCGCCGTGGATTCATATATTTCTCAGTTGTTTTACCTGGTGAATCCATATCATTGTCCACAGGCGGCGGATCTTTTTTATCCTGATTCTTCTTATCCTCAGGACTTTCCTCATTTTGGAGCCTTAGCCAGAAACCGTGGTCATCAAGTTTAAACTCTCGCTCCAGTTTTTCAAGAGTAAAAATATCCAGTTCTTTTTCCGTAGTAAAGTACTTGTACAGCTTTTCAACGGTAAGAACCTTCAGCTCTTTTTCCAAAAGTTCATACCAGCTGTCGCGGTAATCAGAGGTAACCCTGTAGATGCACCTGTAATCCAGGCCATCAAGAATAGACTCCACCACAATATCGGCGCAAACATCGAAAAGTCTGGAATCATCATACCTTTCCGAGGTGTACATATGCCTGAAAATACAGTGAAGCAGCATATGAAGGTAAGTGCGGTTGAGCTTGCCGGGCTCCTCCACAAAGAGCCTGAGTACATAGGATGGATTAAACCTTATATCCACCGCATCTGTACCAATGCCGGTAGTGGTAAGGTCCATCTCGTAGCCGAGACTGTTAAGAGCAGCCCCCATAAACCGCATGTCAATATAAAGTTCTGTGCGTGACGCCCTAAGGACCTCTTTTCCCGTGTCCTCAAGAGACCTGCGCATTCCGCCCTGTTCTACGGACATTTAACTTCCTTCCCTTATTTATTCTTTAGTTTCACCTTCGCCAGCCTTTTTATTTGCAGGTACATTCTTAACATTTCAAAAAATTCTTTGGGATCAGTCTCAACGTATAACAGCCTGTCATTTCCTTTTTCGACAAAAATGTACTTTTTATAGCCATATCCTTTTTCCCAGAAACCATCAACAGGCGTTATGGCTACTGCACCTTTTTTATTTGAAAATAGAGTTCCATTAATCGTAAGCTTTTCATACCAGGGAACCTTTCTCTTTTCTTTCTTGGTTCTGTCTAATAGCTTTTCTATCGTATTCCCATGGGTCTGGTATCTTAGGATTTCTTCCTTGACATTTTCACATCCGTATTTTGCAAGTTCATCAATCGTAATATACCTTGAATGTGCCTTTACATAATTCGATATCTTTTTATGATGTTCCTCAGGATTCAGATTAAAAAACCAGTCTTCACCCTTAAAATAATCCATGACACCCATATAGATCAGATGCATATCAACATACCTGTGATTAAAAAAGCATCCTGTCATATCTTTTCTTAATTTATTCTCAAAATACCATTTTACTGCCTCAGGTTCATGGCGCTCAGAGTATATGAACATATTTCTGGTGTTGTAGTAAACTTTATTTCCCATAAACTCGCCGTCAAAGGCCCTATGCCATACTCCGATTCCATTCAAAAATGTTATCGGATTGCCATTTCTTCTTTGTCTTATTCCATATTCAATATCATCATAATGAACGAACATGGGTAAAGGCAGATTATCGGGACTTACCACATCCAGGCTGTAGCAGCAGCACCACCATCCACTATATCTTTGTTTGTCGTACTCTGTAGTGCACATACCTTTTTGTGTGCACTCATCATACGATCTCATATCAAGGTTTATCATCTCATTGTATAATTCAAATTGCTCATACCATTCTCCGCAGGCATACTGAATATAGGGATAATCCTCCCTAAAGATAGCCCCTCCGACCGTAATATCCTTGTATTCCTCTTTAAGCGTATTCAGCATGCCAAACAACCTGACAAACATGTCAGTGTCGTAATAGGCATCATCATCCATTAAAAGCACATGTGTCAGTGATAATTCTTCCTTCCTCGCAAGCGCTTCCTTCATGCCCCTTGTAAAGCCGCCACTGCCGCCTGTATTGGGATTTGGATAAACAGTAATGTATGGATGAGCACTTATAATGCTCTGAAGTTCATCAAATTCAGAAAGGGTCTTTCCATTATCCACGATCGCGATATGGATATTTTCGGCTATATCGCTGTTTTCCTTTTTGTCCAGGAACTCAGTTATGGTCTTCATATTTCGAGTTACATAGGACTCCCGCTTGTAGGTGCAGATATCCACCATTATGGAGGAAGGTCTTTTCACATCAATCCTGCCTAAATATGCACCTTCAACAACTACAAGGTTCTCACCCTCTTTTGTTTCACTTCCTCCTGAAGCATTGCCAGAAAAAGCCTTTTCCGTTATCAACCTGAACCAGAAAACGCCCTTATCATAATCCTCATAGGGAAACTCGCATTCAACAGACGATAAAATCTCCGGAGTATTTACCGTAAGCTCTTTTATCTCATCCCTGTCGTGCATAAGAATGAGCTTTGAAAAACCCTGCAGTCTAAGACTCAGAGAAACGCCATGAATATCAGTATATTTCTTTCTTTTTTCTATATAAAACAGATTAAAATATCCGTCAAAGTCAATTACTTTCCCATCAGCGCTCCTATGGAAGTAAACCTTTTCTTCCTGACAAAAAGCATTCCCGGGAGTCAGCACAGACTGAAGTCGTAGATTCATCCAATATACCTCAAAAAATTATCCATTCATAAAATCAACATAATGATCCAAAACCGTGTTTGGATCCCCAATTTCTCTCATCTCACCGTCATGTATCCACAATACTCTGTGGCACAGTTCTCTCATAGTGGGAATGTCATGGGACACGATCACAACAGTTCTGTCCTTATCAAGGATCAGGTCCCGCATCTTATTCATACTCTTTATGCGGAAATTTTCATCACCGACAGAAAGCACCTCGTCCACCAGCATAATATCCGTTTCCAGCATTGCAGTTATGGCAAAGGCAAGCTTTGAATGCATTCCGCTGGAATAGGTTCTTACAGGCCTGTCTATAAATTCACCGATCTCCGCAAATTCAATGATAGCAGGCATCAGCTTCTGAACTTCTTTTTCCGAAAAACCAAGAAGCATACCGGACAATATCGCATTGGCGCGCCCCGTAAGCTCTTCCTTAAAACCGATTCCCAGCGCCATAAGTGACACCGAGTGATCGTGCAGATCTATAGAGCCTGAATTCGGGGAAAAAACTCCCGCAATCGAACGAAGCAGCGTTGACTTGCCGCTACCGTTTTTCCCTATTATCCCAAGTATTCCGCCTTCTTCTACAGAAAAGGACACATGCTTTACAGCCTCAAAGGATTCATTTATCTCCTTTGGATGAAAAAGAGTTTTTCTCAAAGAAACGTTATTCAAAATCCTATAGCTGATGGACACATCGTTTACGTCTATAGCATTAGGACGTCTCTCTTTATTTGCTTCACCAGTCATATCATATTACCTTTACGTATGAATTCTCATTGCTATAAACAGTAAACACCCCAAGAGCTATCATTATCACGGATATCACGGTCCAGACCAGCATTACATCCAGCATAGGAGTCGTGTTATAAATAAGAGCCTCTCTCATAGAAGATATAATAAAAGCAACGGGATTAAAGGTCTCAAGTATTACACCAAAGGGAGCAGGAACCTGATTGGACAGGGAATAAAAAACTCCCGTCACATACATCATCATCTGAAGAACAATGCCCATGATATACCCCAGATCCGTAACATAGACGCCGTAATGCATCATGATGCAGGAAACTCCAAAGGTAAAAAGAAATAGCAGCACAAAAACAGGAATCACCCATAAAATATTGATTCCAACGGGAACTCTGAAAAATATCATCATCAATACGATGATTCCAAAGGAAACCAACATTTTGAAAAAGTAGGTAAACATCTTGGATAAAAGAAGAATATACTTTGGCATATAGATTTTAGTGACGATGTCTCTATTGCGCCTTACTATTTCAACGCTGGCAGTAAGGCTTCGGGCAAAGAAGCTCCACATGGTAATGCCCACAAAAACAAAGATTGGAAAAAAGTCCTCCGCAGCCTTAAATACCACACCGAAGATCATGGTGTAGATAAGCATGGAGCAGATTGGTTCAATGAGCCACCACATCCAGTTGAGATAGCTTGTAGCAACTTCAGCCTGAAGGTCGGCTTTTGCAGACCATAAGGCATAGGGAAGATACTTTCTGACATCCTTAAAGAATCTGGAAATGTAGCGCTTAAAGCCGTCTACAGTAATAATATCCTCTGTCACAAGGCACACAATAAACGGCATTATAAAACCTGCCACACATCCCATTCCTATATATTTCAATCTATATGACATTGTCATATTGAAAAAATCAAGCCTAGTAACACCTCTGAGATATGACACGGAAAAAGTGATCAGGTTAATAATAGCGAGGTACACGAAGAAGAGGATTATCCTCCTCTTCATCTTTACCTCGCCATGTCTTAGACATAAATGTATTATTATTGAAAAGAAAGCCGGTGCAATCAGCATAGCTGCCGATAACGCAGTTAACATCCAATAGTCCCCCACCACAAAAGCTTTTTAAGTAGTACTTCCTATATAATACCACTTTTTTCAGGTTTTGTTGTGTTTCTTCCACTCAGAGGCAGCTTTCCGCATCTCCATCAGCCTTTTCATGCCCTTAGAGAATTCTTTATTATCTCTCTTTACCACAACTCCCCTCTCTGTTGCAGGTTCATAGAGAAGGATCTGCTTCTGCCTATAGGTAGCCCATGGCGTATCCAAAGGTGTAACAACCTTTAATGTGCGCTTTCCAGGAAGGAACCAGCCATTGAAAGTCAGCTTTTTGCAGGTAGTTCCCTCAAATCTATCTGAATTGTAGTATTCCCGCAAGTTGTCAGGCGAAAGATCTATTTTGCTCTGATCCACAAGCGCCTTTTCCTCAGGTGTCAGGCTCCTCATAGGGCAGATTCTCTTATATTCCAGAATGAGCTCTTTGTGGATAGCCTCAGGATCAGAATTCAAAAGCCACTCTTTGCCCTTTAAGAAATCCATAAATCCCCTGTAAACAAATTCACAATCAGCATACCGATAATTGATCAGCATACCGATATAGCGGCGAACTGCCCATTTGAGCATACTGTTTCTTAGCTTCTCGGGCTCATACATCTGCATGGTAATGAGAGTATTTCTCATGTTGTAATACTGCTTCACCCCAGGGAACGAAGTCTCAAAGCCCTGATGCCATACTCCGATTCCATTTAAGAATACAATGCCCCTCTCAGTTTGTCCCATTCCAAACTGAATGTCGTCATGATGGACAAAAATAGGAAGTGGAAGATTCTCGGAAGTAATAGCATTCATACTATAACAACAGCACCACCAGGCTCCATATAGCTGATGTTCTTTTTCCGTTCCTGTCATAAACTCTGAAGTACATGCATCAAAAGTCCTAAGGTCCACAAGCGGATGTTCGTTTATAACCTTATAGTTTGAAAACCACTCTCCTGCAGCATGCTGGATATACTGATAATCCTCTCGCATGAGACTTCCGCCCACAGTTATTTCCTTAAACTCATCTTTAAGGACAGACAAAAATCCGTAGAGCCTCACAAAGAGATCCGGATCAAAAACTGCATCATCATCCATCATAAGAAGATGTGACAATGACAGTTCCTCTCTTCTTTTTATAGCCTCTTCCATACCTCTTTTAAAGCCACCGGCTCCTCCGGTGTTGGCATTGGGAATTACCTCTATAAACCTGTTGTCAGAGATAATCCTTTCAAGCTCCCTGTTCTCCAAAAGAGTTCTGCCATTATCCACAATAAAAACATGCAGCTTATCAAAAGCTTCCTCTCCATGCTCTTTAGCATAGCTTATCAGATTTTTCATGTTGCGGAGCACATACATCTCACGTCTGTAGGTGCAGATGTTTACTGCAACTTCCACAGGATTATACTTTTCTGCCGTCCCGTAATATGCACCCTTTATAGACCATTTCTCCGGATCGCTTATAAGGGCCTTAAAATAGAAAACTCCCTTGTCGTATTTATCGTAAGGAAGCTCTATAGAGACATCCAACACATCAGTATTTTTATCCTCTCCGGAAAACCTGCCCTTTCCAAGAGCTCTTCTTATCCTGTTATAACCGGTATCAAAAGATTCTACATTCACTTCTGAAACAACGTTTCTGTCATGCATTATCTTTATACTGGAAATCCCCCTGACCTTAAGTTCCAGCGTGAGTTTATCTATATTGCAGTACCGGTGATGCTTTTCCAGATAAAAGAGATTAAAATATCCGCCAAAAGAAATCCACTCCCCTTCTCTCTGAATATAGAGTGATTCTTCATTACATATACTCTCACTAGGATATTGGATTGTTTGTAGTTTCATATAGCTTTCCCCTTTTATTTATTCTGTAACCTGTCAAGCGCCCTTAATATCCTCGGGCTCCTTATCCTCCCCGCAAAGACTACCGCCACAAGCTTCCACTCAATACTATTTAGCCTTATTTCCCTAAAAGCCTCTCTGTAAGGCGCTGAACTCATATATTTTTTTACCCTGAGGAGTCTTTCCTTTTCCGAATCAGGGTTATTCTTGTTAAAAAAACACAGTCTGCAGCATATTGCAAAGCTCTTAATGATCCTTGCCAGATACGCCTGCCTAAGTTTCTCTCCCTCCATAGTCCCTGCATCAACATTTTCTTTGATCAAACAATCCTGTAAATACCTGAAAGTCTCCTGATCAAGTTCCGGTCTGTTTCCTTTATAACTGTTTGTGATAGAACCCTGTTCTATGCTGTAATGGTATGTAGTTTTATTTATATAAGCTATCTTTCCCGTCTTGCCAAAGGCCTCAAAGTTAAAAGTCATGTCATCAAGGACCTTTAACTCTTCCGGAAACTTAAGCCCATTATCCACAAGGAACTGTCTTCTGTAGCACTTATCCCAGGGTGCTGAAAGTGGAATATCCCTGGAAAAACGTACCCCTTTTTGCCCCGCCAAATTCGCCGCCATATACGGATAAAGAATCTGACAGCGCATGGATAGGATATCTTCTGCCACATCAGTGGAAAAGGAGCTTGAAGCATGATTCCAGTTTGTCACGGACTCCCCCATTTCTCTAAAGGCATCAAAAACAGCGATGTCTGCATCGTTTTCTGCGGCGCATTTTACCCCTGTTTCAAGGTAATCCCTCTCCACATAGTCATCGGGGTCAACAAAAAAGACATACTCGCCATGAGCAACTTTAAGTCCTGCATTTCTTGCAGCTGCTGCCCCTTTATTCTCCTGATGGATCACTATTATATTTGCAGATTGTTTGGAATACTCGTCGCACTTTTCTCCTGAAGAGTCCTTTGAACCGTCATCGACCAGAATCACTTCATAATCTTTGTCAGGAAGTGATTGATCAGTGAGGCTTTTCATGCAACGATCAAGATATTTCTCCACATTGTAGACAGGGAGAATCACAGAGACTTTTTTTCTTTGAATTTGCGCATTGCCCCCAATATCCCCACTACACATTTTTCTCCCAAACTCCTCCGATAAAAAAACTTCTCAAAAAGACTTCAAAATACATTCCGCAAGCTTTTCGGAATCACCCCTTGGCACAAAAAAATGCCTTTCATCCTCCGAAAACAATTCCCTGTTAGCCCTTGTCTCCCCTAGAATCATAGGCTTTCCCATTGCTTCGAAAATGTATGCTTTCCCCGGAATTGTACGATCCGCCTTATCGATATCCGGCGCAAAATGTCCCGCAAGGCACACCCCCGTCCCTGCTATTCTTTGTGCCAGTTCTTCCTGAGAAAGCCATTCTATTAACTCTATTCTTGGATTCTGCCTTATCCCCGTAAGCTTACCAGCAGGTATCTTCCCTGTTCCTCCAATGTAAACGCAGGAAAGATCTGCATCTTGCTCTGTTGCTTTCATGAAGGCATCCAGCACTACCTCTGTCCCCTGAAGAGGCAGTCCCGTTCCAAAATAAAGAGCCTCTTTTTTCGCCATACCCTGACCTTTAGAACTATACAGCCTCTCATCAGCCTCAAGATACAGCGTATCAAACTTACTTAATGGTACTCCATAGGTTTTTGCAAAAAATAAAGCATCTGCCTTTGTATCTGTAAGCACCAGATCAGAACCCTCCAGTGCCCTTTTATCCAGTTTTTTTAATATCCCTGCAGATAAAGATTTCTCCGGAATAAGTTTCCTGTCCAGAACCATAGTGTCATACAGTGATAAAAAGAAATCCGAAATGACTTCAGGCCTTTTACCACCTTTTTCACCAAGCCTATTAAACACGCTCTTCCAAATTAGCTGAGGCAGAAACCCCAGGATTATCACATCCGCCCCGGAAAAAGAAATATCGCCGCAGCGAAGCCTATGGTTTAAATCTAAAGCTCTGGTAAAAGGATTCTTTTTTTCAGAGGTATACACCGCAAACTTTTCGGCATTCTCTGAAATAAGCCTCTCTATCTGGCTGACACGGATATAATCCCTGTTCTTAACGGTAATAAATACGACATTTTTCTTTTGTAACTTCGGGATTAATCTTGACTCCGTCATAGTACTGTTTCCTCGTATGATACTGTACATCCTGCAATATCTTCCTATTGGCACAGATAGTGTCCCCAAGGATTCCTATCATAACGCAGACAAATCCGATAATGATCAAAGTACAGGCAAGAATCAGAGACTGAATATGCCCCGCTCCGCCCTGAGTCTTTAGGTAATACAGAAACCTTATCCAAATGGCAAGTCCCGGGATAGTCGGGAAAATTGACAGGAAAAGAAATCCCTTAAGAGGCTTATACACCAGATATGCCCTGAGTATTGTCAGCATGGAAATCCTGACATAATCAAGCATACTCTTGGAAAGCCTGCTGGGTCTTGCTGATCTGTTTGTCCTTATGGGAACACTGACCATGGGAATCTTTTCCCTGCCGGCCTGAACAATGGTCTCCAGGGTATAGGTATAGTCATTTACTACATTTAGTTTAAGAGCTGCCTCTCTGGAAAAAGCCCTGAATCCGCTGGGGGCATCCGGAATAGCTGTATTTGAAGCTCTTCTCACAGCCCAGCTTCCAAGATGCTGAAGCTTTTTCTTGATAAAGGAAAAGTCCTCAGTCTCATCTATCGGTCTTGCTCCAATGACTATATCTGCCCTCTGTTCCAGGATTGGTCTTATAAGGTTCTCAATATCATCTCCCTTATACTGATTATCAGCATCTGTATTTACAATGATATCCGCTCCGTTCTCCAGCGCCACGTCTATACCGGCCATGAAGCCCTTAGCAAGCCCCTTATTCTGGGTGAAATTAACGATGTAATTAACTCCCCAATCCCTTGCAACGGAAGTTGTTTTGTCACTGCTGCCATCATTTATAACAAGGTATTCAATTATGTCCACCCCGGGAATCTGTCTTGGAAGATCATCCAAGGTCTGCCTTAGAGTGTCCTCTTCGTTAAAACATGGAATCTGAATTATAAGTTTCATGTATTTTTATTTGCCTTTTTTATTGTTGCTGATTCCTATAGCCACTGAAACTGCAATGATTGCTACAACTAAAATTCCGATTATGATCTTCCAGATAAGAGCCTTTTTCTTCTGCTCTTCACGTCTTATAAGAGTCTCAAGATATGCCTGATCCCTCTGGCTTCTGGTCTCTGCTTCTTCCTTTAATTCTTCTTCCATTGCTTTAGCAGCTTCCTCAGAGGACTCAAAGGCCTCCTGTGTTATATCATCTGTCTTTATATACATGGTCTTTCCATCGTAGAAAATAGAAATGAAAGCCCCATCCTGACCTGAAACAAAAATTGTGTCCCCTGCACTGAATTCATGAAGCACTTCTGAATCCTCAGATGGAGAAGCGTATGCTTTCGCTTCCCTGTCCAGGGCCAGAATGCTTCCTGAAATCTGAACTCCCTCTGATTTAAAAGGAACAGGATCTCCCGAATCCGAAGCTCTTGAAATAACTGAACAGTTACCTGTAAGAGCCAAAAAAAGCACCATAAATGTTGTAAAAATCACCCTCGTAAAAACAGTTTTCTTCATAATCACTTACTCCTTTATGTAGAATAAACATAGATGTCCGCGGCCTATTTTGCCATCATAATACTCCTCCGCAGTCTCCAGATATTCAGAGGTTTCCGGCAAAATCAGCATAGTCTTCCCATCAAGACACTCACTAATATCTATTTTATCATATTCTGCGTTAATTGCCTCAATATGTGCGTATCTGTCTGTAAATTGAACAAGTTCGATATACTGGCTGCCCCCTTCGTAGACATGTACAATCCTTCTGTCAGGATACATAGCCCTCAGCTGCTTTAAGTCTTCTCCAAAGGCTATATCCTCATAAATATTCTCCTGCTTAGGGAAAATAAAATTATTGCAGGCGTTAAAGGAAAGTACCACCTGAATGAGAAGTACCATTAAAAGAACAGATTCCTGCTTAAGCTTCCTAAAGAGCATGATAGCAAGGATCACCACTGCTGACAGTCCCACTCTTAAAACGGTCTCTTTTATCAGATAAGAATAGGAATCCACAAAGGTGTCAACCCCAAGGAAGTAGCTCATTCCTATCATTATAAGTCCACGGTAGCTGTTCATACCGGTCTGATTATTTATGATAACTCCGCGAACCAGATAAAATAATGTGCCATAGATTACGGCTACAATTCCTGAGCCCACCAAAAGATGGCTGCAGGAAATCATGTAATCCAGCCCCACCGCAATGAGAAGCGGAACGCAAAAATCAAAATATCTTCCGTGAAGAAATACATCAATCCTTTCATTATCAGGAGCAGATGCACCATTAAGATAAATAAGAGCCACAAGAAACTGCGCAAGGACAGCAAGGAACAGGAAAACCCAGAAAAAGTCCACGCCCAAAGCCTCTCTCCCAAATATCTTTTTAACTCCTTTAATAAAATGTCTCAGCAAACCAAATAGGCCAAAATACGCAATTCCAAGGGTAGACATTCCAAGATAATACAGCTTTCCCGCAACATCCAAAAGAAGGTACTTAAGCCCTCCATCACTAAAGGTTTTCATGACTCTATAGGGAATGGAAGCGTAATCATTCCAGTTAAGAACCTCTTTTGAAACTCCCCTGTAAACACTTCCCGTTACCATCCCTTTTATAATGAAGCTGGCAGCAAATAACACCAGAATAAGTACCGGTATAAGCCAGACTTTTTTACCAAATCCTTTTTTCCTCTGGCTTAAGATCCAGAGAAAGATTGTAAGAATTCCTGCTCCAATGATTCCTATGCAGCGCATATGAACAAAGTAGCAGTAAACTAAAACTGCAACAAAAACAAGCCCTCTAACTATTCCCGGCTTTTCAAAAAAGCGAATTATCAAAAGGCTGGTCAATACAAAAAGAAAGTACAACAAAGACTCCGCCATGGTTGTCTGTGTATAGAACACCCATGCTGGATACAATGCTGAAATAATGGCTATTATAGCCCTTGTATTATTTTTTTCAGTTTGGGCAATGCGGATCAGAATATTGTAAAGTATAAGGATAGATGCACACTGCAAAAGCAGATTGACTATAACAGCTGCCCTGTATGCGCTTATGGATCCTTTGAATAAAGCAAGAATGCCTATGAGTAAAACGCTGTATCCATAAGAATAATATGATCCCAAAGAACTAATCTCCGACCAGTCGTAGCCTAGAAGAGCCGCTGCCGGAGCCCAGTAACCGAATTCATCAGGAAATGCTGAGAATCCATAAACCCCCGTAATACCATACATGCAAAAAGAAATTGCAATGACTATCCCCAAAACCAACAATATGTTTTCTTTTAAAAAAGATAAGCAGCCCGAAACAGGCTGCTTATCAAGCTTAGCTTTTCTCATCAATATATATTATGCTGCAGGAACATACATAATGAAGTAAGCTGCGTCACCACCAGTTACAGGAACTGTGATAGCGCCAGGTGTTGTTCCAAGGTCCTCAAGGACTGTGAAAGCGCCACCAGCAGAAATCT
>JAFPVA010000024.1 GCA_017413105.1 Butyrivibrio sp.
AACAACTGCTCTCATTCCAGCAGGAACTGCCTTCTTAAGTGCAAATGTCATAGGAACAGCAACATCAGCTGAAAGGTTAGTAACAGTCTTGCCAGACTTCTTAGCAAGCTTAAGGTTGATGGCACCATCAAGCCTACCGTTAACGGCTGCAGCAACAGACTTAGCTGAATCATAAGCCTTAGGAGCCTTCTTCTCTGTGATGTCATAAGCCTGTACGTAAGGTGCCTCGTTTGCAGCAAGACCAGCCTCTGACTTAATCTGAGCTGCGCTCTCTCTAGGAACTACAGCAGAAATTGCTGTGTCAACCTTAGATGTGCCAACAGCATATGCGCCGGCAACGTCACTCTTAATTACAGCTCCGGAAACAGATGCAACAGCCTCTGTCTTAACCTCAGCTGTAGTAACAGCTGCCTCTGTAGCTGCCTGCTGAGCTGATCCCTGTGAATCCTCAGTAGCTGCGCTTGCAGTGATTGCTGGAGCAACCATAAGTGTTGCAGCCATTGTTACTGCGATAAATCTCTTTACAAGTTTCATGTTCATAGCTTATCAATCTCCCTTCATAATTATGATTTTTGTTCTGGAGGAGTCAGCTATAGGTTCTCCTCCTACATAGCTATACTACTATTTTACGCTTTTATGTAAAGCATGCAACCCTTTTTTTGGAATTTTATTAGTTTTTCATAAATTTTGCACGATTAGTCGTCAATTTGTTGTGATTTTTAATTTCTGAGGCTGGACCTGTCTTGCCTCGCCCTTACGGCCTCTGCTTACTATACTTTCGCCCAGATTTATCATCTGTGCGCCGGAGGCCATAGCCCTTAATATCTGCTTTACTGCATCCTCGTAATCTGCTGCTGCCATGGGGATTACATAGTCATGATTGAGATGCTCCGTAGAAAGAATGGCCGAACGGTATCTTGTATCATACCTTATACCATAAAATGTGCATATCTCAGTGTTAAGCGTCCCATTGCTATCTGCGCACTGCATTGCTATGTACATAAGATCACCTCTCTTTAAACAATTATTGTTGTAAGGCATTGCTTGTCATAATAAAGTTTTTAACCGTACAATATTATGATAATACAAAAGGTCGAAATTGTCACGTTTCTACAATTTCGACCTTATCCCAAGCACTATTTTACTGTATTCAATTTCCCATTGAAGCTATAAGCGCGTCTATTTCTGCCTGTGAGAGCATCTTACCCGGATCAGCCGGTGCTGCAGCTGCCGGTGCTGCTGTGGCTGCCGGCTGCACCTGAGCCGCAGAAAAGCCACCGCCTCCACCTGCCTGAGACGACTTACTCATTATACTGGCTAATAAAGCCTGCTGTTCTGCACTTAATCCGTTAGTATCCATTTCTTCTCATCCTTGTTTTTTTTAAAACACATTGTATGGATTTACATTTCTTAAGTCAAATAAACTTTTCCTAAAATATGTTTCAATATATATATCGGCATATAAGGCTAATAATTAATTTCAGTCGGAAATATTCTCACTACCCTTATCAGCGGAACTGTTTTTCTTATCAGTATCAGCTACACACATAAGAACCTTTGTTATTCTGTTTCGCTTTATACCTCTGGCGGTAAGCGTAGTACCATCATCAAGTGTAACCGTCTCGCCATATCCCGGAAGCCTGTCAAGGTTTTCAATCATAAGACCTCCAATGGAATCATAATCCTCCGAATCAAGTGTAGTTCCCAGAGCATCATTGATATCATCGAGTTTCATATTGCCTTCAACCAGATATTTGTTGCCACCAAGATTCTTTATAAGCTCAGCTTCATCCGAGTCATACTCATCTCTGATCTCACCGACGATTTCCTCTAAAAGATCCTCTAAAGTGATCATTCCGACACAGGTACCATATTCCGAAAGAACAAAGGCAACGTTCTGCGTCTTTTCACGCATCTCCATCAAAAGGTCAGCAGTCTTTTTAAACTCGTAGGTATAATAGGCCTTTCTCAAGTGATCCTTGATCTTAAAATTCTCTTTATCCTCAAGAAGAATCAGATCCTTTACATTAATAAGTCCGATAATGTCATCCTGCTCACCGCCTTCATAGACAGGAATTCTTGTGTACATATCTTCCTTAAAGACCTTCATCACTTCACTGAAATCTGCATCCGAACTTACGCAGGACATATCAATCCTGGGTATCATAATGTCTTTTGCCACAGCATCGCTGAAGTCAAAAACATTATAGATTATCTCCTTCTCTCCGGTCTCAATGACTCCATCCTCATGGCTTACATCAACATAAGTCTTGAGTTCATTCTCTGTCATCGCCACTCTTGCGGAGACATCAACCCTAAAGAGTTTAAGAATACCCGAAGCTATCACATTTATAAGAAAACTGACAGGCGTGACAACTGCAATAAGAACTGCAATAACTCCGGAATACCAAAGAGAAATATTCTCCGAGTACGCTGTCGCTATAGTCTTGGGAATTATTTCTCCCACAATAAGAACAACCAAAGTCAGAACTCCGGTACCTATTCCGACAGCAAAGCTTCCCCAAAGATCAGTCACAAATACTGTCATAAGCGCAGAAGCACTTAAGTTAACAATGTTATTTCCAATAAGGATCGCTGATAGCATCTTCTGGGTGTCTTCCAAAATACCAAGGACACGGGTTGCTCTCTTATTACCCTCATCTGCAAGAGCCTTCATTTTGACTTTGTTGACAGTCATAAACGCTGTCTCTGCTGATGAAAAAAAAGCCGAAAGCAGCACCAGAACCACAAGAACTACCAGCCTGGTTAAGTGTACGTTCACATTAATCTCCTTCTGATATTAATCGAGATGAAAAACAGGCTGCAGGTCTACCGCAACAGGGCTGTTATCAGGATTGGTCTCCATAATGTCAGCCATGAAATCCCACCACTTGCGATTAATTGCTGTGTCAGCGCTCTTTGCCCAAAGCTCCTCATCTTCAATCTCAATATATCCATAGAGCACTAAAGTCTCCGGATCCAGATAGATGCTGTAATTGTGTCCACCATGTTCATGAATCATCTGCTGCATCTCAGGCCAAAGCTCATTGTGCCTCTTCTCATACTCCTTCTCCATTCCAGGATATAGTTTCATCTTAAAGCCTTTTCTTATCATTTCCTTTTCCCCCTAAAATTTTATTCAATAGGAACTTACGCTCTCGCTACGCTCGCCGTAAGACGTTCGGACCAGACTCGATAATACCTCGTCAGGTCCTCTCAGCCTAATGGCTTCTCATAAAAGTCCCTTATATCCTCATAGCCCTGCTCGGAAAGCTGCTGCTTCTGGAACTTCTTGTTCTTTGCCATACGAACCACAAGAACCTGCTTTCCTGCTGCTCTTTCCCTCTGAGCCTCAGCTATTATTTCAGCAAGCCTTTCGCCCTTGATGCCCTTTTCTATAAGGAAGGCAACCTTGTCACCAGCTCCCGGAATCTTGAAGCCCTCATCCATCATTATCATGATGATACGCTCAAATCCAATGGAGAAGCCGCAGGCAGGTGTATCCTGTCCAAGGAACTTACCAACCATCTTGTCATATCTTCCGCCGCCACCGCAGCTTCCGCCGTACTGAGGCATTGCCACTTCAAAAATAGTTCCTGTATAATAGCTCATTCCGCGAACAAGCGTAGGATCGAATACAATCTCAAACTGAGCTGACTTTGTTGCATCTACACTGCTCATAATCTCGTCAAGACTGTCTCTTACTTCAGGAGCAAGGAAATCGCCCAGCATCTGAGCAATGGTATTAAGACCTTCAAGGCCGTTCTTTCCTTCCGCTGCTCTGAAAAGATCAAGGTACTTATCGATGCTCTCTTTTCCAAAGCCCTGTTTTTCAAGTTCTTCAGCCACGCCATCGATACCGATCTTGTCCATCTTATCAAGAGTGATAAATACGTTATCATACTCTTCCTCAGGGAATCCGCTGTAAGCAGCCATTGCCTTAAGGATTCTTCTCTCATTTATACGTATCTTAAAGTCCTTGAAGCCAAGTCGTCCAAGAGTTGTAGTTGTTGCAAGAATAAGCTCTATTTCAGCAAGATTGGAGGGTTCACCGAGAATATCGATATCGCACTGCATAAACTGACGATATCTTCCCTTCTGAGGTCTGTCCGCTCTCCAGACATTTCCCATCTGAAGGGCCTTGAACGGTGCCGGGAGCTCATTTGCGTGATTTGCATAAAATCTTACAAGAGGAACTGTAAGGTCATAACGAAGCCCTGAATCTGTCAGGTCATTTTCCTCTTTTGCCTCTGCCAGATTAAGTTTTTCGCCCCTCTTCATAACTTTAAATATCAGTTTCTCGTTTTCTCCGCCCTGTTTGCTGTTAAGATTAGCTAAAGACTCTACGCAGGGAGTCTCGATTGAAGCAAAGCCAAACTCACCATAAGTCTTCTTTATTACGCTGATGCAGTAATCCCTAAGCTGCATCTCAGCAGGAAGTATATCCTTCATACCTGTAACAGGCTTTTTAATCAGTGCCATAAAATACCATCCTTTTTTATCATTCTTAATTCACAATTCTAAACAATCTATAGTTATATTTCAATGAAAACCTTTAAAATTCAGCCCTCATGTAGCGCATGAGGGCTGTCGTTTTTGCTCTATCCATTATGATCCCTTAGGAATTCCACGAATTTGTCTTTTGGAAGTGGCCGGGCATAGAAGAATCCCTGAATATGGTCGCAGCCAAGCTTTATGATCTGACGAGCCTGTTCTCCTGTTTCTACTCCCTCGGCAACAATTTCTTTTTTAAGCGATTTTATGATCTTGATAAGATTCATCATCACCATATAGGAAACCTCAGAATCAAAGGCGGCCTGTATGATGCTCTTATCAAGCTTAAAGATTTTTACAGGAATAGTTGCTATTCTTGTGATATTTGAGTACCCTGTTCCAAAATCATCCATGGAGAAAGCAACACCTAGCTGGCTTAATTTTTCCATGTTCTCGTTCATGACTGAGGTAATTCCCTGCTCATAAGTCTCAGTGATCTCAAAGTTTATCTCCTGGGGCTTTACCTGATACTTATGAAGCAAACTTATGACGTTATCGGCAAGGTTTGCCTGAATACAGTCCACAACAGACAGATTGACTTCCACATATTCAAGTCCCAGTTTTCTGACATCTGAGCTGGATAGCATCTCACACACAGAAGAAAGCACAAATTTGTCAATCGCCAAAATAGTTCCGTTTCTCTCCGCAATAGGCATAAAGATTGCAGGAGAAATGAATCCGAGCTGCGGGTCCTTTAGTCTGAGCAGCGCTTCGCAGGATGAGAACTTTCCTGTCTTTGGGGCATAGATTGGCTGGTAATATACTTCCAAAAGCCCATCTTCAAGAGCATGCTTTACTATACTGTCAATCTTTTTATCATGCTCAACTATCTTCATATTAAGATCGGAGATGCGGATGATATCCCTGCTCTGCTTTAGGAGCGCTTTATCGAGAACACCCTTTACCTCTCCAAATCTTTCCAGAGAATCAATCTCATCCGGGAACCCAAAAGCAAAGGGACTTTCAAACAATTTTATCTCTTCGCCACGGATATTCCAGAAATCCTTAAATCTCCTTTTTATCTGCTCCTCTGTGTTTTCTATTATAGACTCATCCGGACTCACGTTAGGGAACATCAGGATGTAATCCCCTGTCTCCAAAAAGAACAGATTGCCCGGCTGGCAGAATTGCTGCAGGTACTGAGATATCTGTATCAAAAGATCTGACGCAGTCTCCGTACTCTCACTTCCTATAAGAACAGAAAATCTGTCGATATGGATTCCCAGAAGCGTAAATTCTTTTTTTTGGATCAGATTTGTAGAAATGGCAAAATTAAGGGCATTTCTTGTTCCCGCCCCGGACATTCGGTCCACAAACTCGCTTGGATTCTGGAAGGTATAAACGCACAGCAAAAGAGCAATCGATACACTGAACTCGAAAACAGAGCTTGATTTCGTGACAATCCTGATAGGAATCCCAGCCAGCATCAGGAAGAAATAAATCCAGATTGCAGTAGCTTTCTCCGTACTCAGAGTCCTTGTATATCTAACAAGAAGATAAGTTGCAAAAAGAAAATACAGTTCCACAGTAAAGTTTACTGTAGCACCCTGAGGATAGAGATATTTGATATTTCCCTCTTCATTGAAATAGTAGAAAAAGTCCGTAAACAATCCGCTGGCAAAAAAGAATATGGCATAGATCATTGGCAGAATAAGAATGAGTTGCTTGCGCAGCTTATCGATTTCCATCTGGAAAATACACATAACATATTTTATTGATACGTAAGGCATTATATATGTAAAAGCCTTTTCCAGAATTACCACATAGGTATTTCCGTCATAGCCAATGATTTTTTTCACAGTGTCATTATAGAGATACATATTATGGATAAATCCTATAGAATTTATCATTAAGGCAACTGCAATTATTCCACCAAAAATATACCTCTGCTTACTGTAGTAGTTTTCCTCCGATATATGGATGAAAAGCGTTACCAGTATAAGCAAAAGCGATGCAAATGAAAAAACTACATCATAACTTGGTGGATAGATCAGAGTTCTCATTCCTTATCCTTCTTCAAAATAGGCATCAATATGCTTAACATAGGAACTGTCCTTCATAGGTGCGCACATATAATCTCCTACAAGGAAATCACATGAGAGCTCCTCTGCAATTTCTTTATCCTCTTGTGACTCTATTTCCGTGGCCCCCACAAAAATGCTGACATCATGGAAAAGATCTACAATTCCCTGAGCCACCATCTTCATCTGCTCAGATTCCCTGGCAGCCACAAGAACAGATTTATCAATATTCACCTGCTGAACAGGGAGCGACAGTATCCTGTGAAGATCCCCATAGCCACTTCCAAACTTATCCACAATAATATAACTGTTTAGTTCGCCCATAAGCTTAAGGTTTCTCTCAGCTATATTATTCATAGTAGTCAATGTGGTCTCAGTAAGTTTAAGGCTGATCCAGGAAGCTTCCGCTTTTTCTTCCTTCAGGATCTTTTTTATCCTGCGAATAAAATCATTCTTGGAAATCTCGCCCTGGGAAAGTCCGACAACAGCACGATATTTGCCATGCTTATCTCCGGCATTCCAGAAAGAAAGTGCCCTTGCAGCTCTTCTATATACATATTCATCCGTATCAAGAAGGGCCTGCGTTACCCTTATATCTGGAATATTCTTCCTGACGTCCACTTCGTTTCCATTCTCATCAACAAAAAAGCAGATGACATCAGCGCTGTAATTTATCTTATAAATTTTTGATAAAACAGGCTGATATTTGATGATAGCTCTTTTACTGTCCAGATTATCCCTTGCCAGAACGTCAAAGTCACGGAATCTCTTTACTTCAGAGAAACCAAAACTATCAACATTTATGATTGTGCTCTGATTTGAGTTTAAGTCTTCTGTTATAGCCTCTACCTTACTCATAAGTTCAGCACTGGTCACATAGTGACGAGGAAAGCACATCATAAAGAGATGAGCTTCCACCTTGATGGCCATCCCCGAGATATTCCAGGGATCACCAAGTCTCAAAGCAATGTTATTCATAAGTGCACTGGCTGCCTGCTCATCTTTCGTGTGAACTGTAACAGCAAAAATAAACTCTCCATACCTGTAGGCGTAGGTCTGAAGCCTGCTTTCTCTTATACCCGCATGCTTTAGATACTTTGCAACCTTTTTTAGTACATTCTGAGACTGCATATATCCAATTTCAGAACTAAGGGCTCTGATATTATCAATCGTCACAAAGATGGTAAAATGCAGGCGTCCTCTCTTTATCTTAAGGTCAAGGCCCTCAATATATGCCTTCCTGTTGAGAATATTGAGATTTTCATCCACCATCTCGGTAGGATTCTGCAACGTTATATATACCAGTGCAGTGCTGATGGCATTAAAGAAATTTTCAATAAGAAGATTCGGAAAAACAAACTGAAGCGCAATACCTATGACGACAAAGATGCAATACGAAAATATGACAGTTCTTGTCTTGTCCCTCATAAGATGCTTATATTTGAACATCAGTAAGACACTGCCTCCCATATAATAAGCAGCAAGGACATAGTATATCAGGATAAACGGACCTCTGTGATATAGTCCGGAATCGTCATAGCTGAAAAGAACAGGAGTAAACCAGTTGATTATTACAAGAAGAACTCCCAATGTTTGTCCAAAAAGGGCTATAGAAAAGCTCTTTGGCTCCCTGAAACTGATATAAATATCCAGAACTGACATTATATATAGGAAATAACACATAGCCGAAGCCAGATGGAAAATAAAATATCCGGAACCCGCCAGTTTCTCAACAGTGCTGTACCAGGAAGTATCAACCGGGAACATCTGCAAGTATGTCTCAACACGCTCAAAGATAGTTGCCGCCAGAACAGTGCAAAGAAGAAAGCCATAAGCCTTCTGCCTGTATGCGGGCACAACACGCCTGGACAGTGAAGTTATAGCTATAGTAGCCAATATGCAGATTGCGCAAATGTCAAAATAAAAATTATACTGCACGCCTGCCTCCGGGACATGAGTCAAAAGTGTGCTTCATAACCACTTCAAAGGGTTACTGATCATCTTTGCTTTGCTCATAATGTCGTCATGATTAAGCTGTAAATACTGCTCCAGCTGACCAACTTCCTCAGTGGTAAATCCACTGCACTTAACGATCCTGCAATCGGGTAAAATTCCTTCAGCTAAATCTTTTTTCTTTGCATCATTTGTCCTCTCGAACTGTACACGAACTTGCTTTTTCTGATCCTTACCTGTCACTATAGCTGAATATGTCATTGTAAGATCGTCGTTCATTATCTCCGAGCCTTTCCCAAAATATATTATGCAAAGAAAAAAGTGTTATCGGAGAGCAAACTTCCGATAACACTATTATAATGTAAATTATGTATTTTTATTATAAATGTTTTATGAAATTACGTTTAATACAGTTACTGTTCGCTCGCATGCAGCTCGCTCCAGTAACCAATTCGCGCATTCATTCCATATCGACTTCGTCGAAGGAATGCGCTCACTCCTGCATCAAGTTCTCACGAAATGCGCAGCTTAGTGCGCATTTCTGTCTAAACAGTAACTTAATGCAGTCAATTAATTGCCACTCTGTACTGGGTCAGCAGGCTGATGGCGTTAATATCACAAGCCCTCCCACCCTTCATTTCAGGCCATGTCTGGAGATACATACTTTCTTTGTCCGTTTCATGAAGAGCTGTCACATCTATTCTGGCCTTAAGGCCTGTCATACAGTATCTCTTAAGACCAATTTCCCATATCTGTCCGGTATAAAAGCTATCTGTCATGACTTCTCCATCCACAACAAATCTGGCAGTATCGCCCACATAATCTATGAGCATATACACCTCGTTAGCGTCCTCGTTTAGGCCTTCTGCTTCTATCAAAAAGCTCCTGCTATCCTCTTCTTTTTCCATAGCTGCATCAGTTTCCGCAAATGAGACCTTTCCGCTACAGGGAAATACCTCGCTGCTCTCATAGATTGCAAAAGAGCCACTTCCCTTTACGCACTTAAAGCCCTCCGGGACAGTTTGAAGTTCAGGATAAGTCCTGAATGTAATAGTTTTATCTCCGTCAGTGGTAAAAAGCAGGCTGACTTTTCCCTCAGCCATTGTCACAGGCTCAGCTTCTGAAATTATCAGATATTCTTTTCCCTTGATGGAAACCTTGGCTGAGTGAACTGCCTCTTCCCTTGAAATTATTATGATCCTGTTATTTCCAAGGTCACCCTTCACATTTACAGAGGCTTCTCTGTCACTGTCGGTGTAAAAGATATATGCCTTATGATCGCCTTCATCCACAATGCACAGAGGTGTTGCATCCACCGTAACCAGACTGTCACCCACCGGCATATTGAAGGGGTAAAAGAAAAAGTCGCCGTCATTTATGTCTCTTGCAGGGAACTGAGCCAGAACAGTCTTTCCATCCTCAGCATAAGCCTTAAGTTCCACCTTCTCATGTCCTGCCATTTTGTATCTGCGCTGGTAGTTATTTACGAAAAGATAGCCACTGCAAGTGTTAGCCAATGTGCCATCAAAGTTAGTGTACTTCTTCTCTGAATCGTTTTGGGGCAAAGAAATCTCCTTGCATCTTACAGCCGTTCGAAGATCTGTCAGATTGTCCGGTTTTAAAGGATTTCCAGGCTGCTGGGTATAGGCCATATCGCACAGGTCACTTCCAAAGTCGTGTATAAATGATGAGATAAGCCTTACTTCCCTGTATGTATCCTCCATCTGTCCATATTCACGAAGAGGAGCATTGAAATCATAAGAATACTCAGGAAGATCATTAGGATATCCTGTTGCTCTGCTCTCCTGAAGAGTTGTAAGTTTTCCCTTTGGATTTGTGCCGCCATGGTACATATAATAGCCAAGAAGGTTAGCTCCGCTTCCCAATTTGACCATTGTCATAGCAGCAGTATCAAGCCCCGAAGCAATAGGCCTTCTGTGATGAGTCACCTGAAGCCCGCCTCCCAGCTCAGCTGTAAGGTATGGGAACTTATCCATATCAAAAGTGATACCTGCACCCAGCCCATGGTCAGAGCCTATGTTGTGATCATTTCTCTCTTTGGTGAAAATATAATTGCCGCTTGGTTCGATTTCCGTAAGTCTTTGATCCCAAGGAGCCTCGCAGTATCCCCCCATGACAGGAAGCATTCCTCCTGTCACAGCGCCGCCCCAGCCCGTAGCTGTATAGATTGGGGTGATAAAACCAATCTCTTTTGCCATGGCCAGAAGAGTCTTCATATGCTGCTCGCCCTCATCTCCGGTCTTTCCTCCGCAGTGCCCATATTCATTTTCTATCTGTATTCCTATTACAGGTCCCTCATCCTTGATAAAGAATCCTTTTGCCTGCTCATAGGTCTTTTCATAAAAACGCCTTACATGCTTTAGATATTCGGGTGCATCTGTTCTGACTTCATAGCCCTTTTCTTTTGCGTCCTCTAAGAGCCAGTCCGGAAATCCACCGTTCCTGGCCTCTCCGTGCGCCCAGGGACCAATTCTTAGTATGCTGTACATACCGCATTTTTTTACAGTTTCAAGGAAATCCTTAAGGTTCCTGTCTCCGGTAAAATCAAACTCTCCCTGAACCTCCTCGTGATGAATCCAGATGACATATAATGATACGATATCAATGCCACCGGCTTTCATCTTGTAGAGCTCTTCTTCCCAGTTTTCCTTTGGATATCTGCTAAAATGCATCTCTCCCATCATAGGGAACCATCTTTTGCCATCAACCAGAAGGCTTATATTATCAAAGCTCAGCTTTGAACACGCTGTTATTTTCATATTTTCTCCATTCTTATAAATAAATAGTGCCGGTCAACCCAAACAATCTTGAATACTGACCGGCACTACATAGCTCTTTTACTTAGTACTATCCTTCAACACTACCTCGTAGTTCTTGAGTTTCTGACTCTCAACTTCTTTACCCTCTATCAAAGAAAGAAGCGTCTTTGCAGCCACTGCCCCAAGATTTCTGTCGTCAAAATTCAGTGATGTAACTGAAGGAACCGCCCCCTCTAAAAGTGAACTGTTATAGAAGGAAGCAACCTTAAGTTCCTCCGGAATCCTAATGTGCTCCAGTCTGCATCTGGCAATAACCTCTCCGGTCAGAGAGTCATCCATGCAGATAACCCCATCTACATTTTTTCTCATAAGTTCATGCAGAATCCCGGCAATCCTCTGGTTATTCTCTACATCAAGATATATGAGGGGCTGGTTAATGGAGAGACCAGCCTCCTCAAAGGCAGCTCTATAACCATCATATCGCGTCTGAGTTATTATGTGGTTAGTAGAGCCACCAATAAGGGCAATTCTTTTAAGGCCTTTAGCTATAAGGATGGATGTCAGTTCCTTACAGGCACCGAAATTGTCATTATCCACAGAAATAATGTCAGGATCGTTGCTCTTTCCAACTACCACAAAGGGAAGTCCACATTTTTTAAGGAATGAAGCCGGAGCATCTTCTACAAGCGTCCTTGTCAGGATGATCCCATCGACCTTTCGGTTGTCAACAAGCCTTTTTAGTCCTGATATGTCATCTCCTGCAATCAGGGAAATAAGAATGTCCACACCAACGCTGGATGTCACCTCCGTCATTCCGATCATACAGCGTTGAAAAAAAGGAAGATCCACAGCATTGTAATCATCCGGCCATACAACACCAATATTGTAGGTCCGCTGTGCGGCCAATGCCTTCGCTGAAAGATTGGGACGATAATTATGTTTTTCTATAAATTCCATGACCTTGTCTCTTGTGTCACTTCCGACTCTGCCTTTCCCGGATATTGCACGGGATACGGTGGTCTTGGAAATGCCAAGAGCCTTGGCCACATCATCAATGGTTATTTTCTCATCCATTTCGTACCTCGAAATAAGGAAACTTGCGCTCTCGCTTCGCTCGCCGTAAGACGTTCGAACTAGCTTCGTGAAATACCTCAGCAAGTTCTCTCAGCCAAGGAACCTTACGCTCTCGCTTTGCTCGCCGTAAGACGTTCGAACTAGCTTCGTGAAATACCTCAGCAAGTTCTCTCAGCCCTTTACCGCACCGCCGGTAACGCCTTCGACATAGTATTTCTGAAGGAACATGAACAGCAGCGTTACAGGAATTGCGACCAGAACACCGCCGGCGCAGAATCTGGTAAAGTAACCCTGATAGTCGCCTGTATTCATCCATCTGTACATGGATACAGCAACGTTATAGCTTGCGTCGTGGCCGAAAGCAATATATGAAGCAAAGATGTAGTCGTTCCAAGGTGCCATGAAAGCAACAAGTGCTGTGTAAATGATAATAGGCTTACTGATTGGAAGCGTCATCTCAAAGAACACTCTTGCTCTGGAAGCGCCGTCAATTCTGGCAGCCTCATCAAGAGCCTTGGGAATCGTGTCAAAATAGCCCTTACATACATAGTAGCCCATACCGGAACTGGCTACAGATACCAGAATAAGACCGGGAATAGCACCTGCCTGGGTAAGTCCCATCTCTTTTAACAGGAAGTACAGACAGATCATGGTAAGGAAGCCTGGGAACATTCCAAGTACAAACCAGAACCTCATAAGGAGTGTTCTTCCGGCAAATCTCATACGGCTCAGTGCATAGCTTACACAGAGAATAATTATCATCTGCAAAAGAGATACAAAGAAGGCGATTATTACTGTGTTAGCGTACCATTTAAGATAGTTTGTCTCGCCACCGAGAACAAATCTGTAACTATCAAGTGAAAAATGCTTTGGTATTACGTAGTCAACTATTCCGCCGTACTCAACTGCTGCATCATAGGATCTAAAGCTTCCAAGGAGCAGACCCACGAACGGAAACAGCCAGATTACTGTAATGATGATAAGTGCAAGGTATGCAAAAAAGTTGCCCACTGCACGTTTTCTTTTCATAGAAGCTTCTTTTGCTCTTGCCATTATTGGAATCCCTCCTCATCTTTTATTGAAGGCAGGAAGTTATATGCATTCATAAATATCAGAGCTGTAACTATAAATACCATGATACCGATAACAGCTGCCATCTTGTAATCCGTGTCGTTAATGGTCATCTTGTAAAGCCAGGTAACAAGAAGATCCGTACCGCCTGCTCCTCCGGCGTAGCTCATGGACTTTGGTCCACCGCCTGTCAGAAGATAGATCACATTGAAGTTATTAAGGTTTCCTGTATATGAGCTAAGAAGATATGGTCCTGTAACAAAGAGCATATATGGCATTGTGATATGTCTGAACATCTGCCATGGAGTAGCCCCGTCAATGCTTGCACTCTCGTAAAGGTCTGCAGGGATATTCATGAGAAGTCCTGTAGCCATAAGCATCAGGTATGGGATACCAATCCAGATATTAACTACAACAATAGTGATCTTAGCAAGTGTAGGGTTTGTCCAGAATGGAATTGCGCTCTGGATAATGCCCAGCTTCATCAGTGTACCGTTGATGATACCTGCACTGTCGAACATCTTGGAAACATACAAAAGACTTACGAACTGAGGGACAGCTATGGTCATGACAAGGCATGTTCTCCAGAATTTCTTAAATTTGATTCCCTTTTTGTTGATAAGAATCGCAACTGCAATCCCAAGGAAATAATCAATAAATGTTGCAAGCAGCGCCCATACAAGAGTCCAGAGAAGAACGCTGATAAAGGTTGAGCCAAATCCGCCGGATGCAAATGAGAAAAGATTTTTGAAGTTGGAAAATCCAACCCAGGTAAAAAGCTTTGATGGTGCCTGGTGCGTCGCATCGTAGTTGGTGAATGCGACACATATCATGAAAACAATTGGCAACACGGTGAATACGAATACGCCTGTAACCGGCAATGCCAAAAGTGTTTTATCAAAATTAGAATCAAAAAGCGACATAAAATCTGCCTTACTTCCGGGCAGTTTTTTGCCAGCCTTAATAAGTGCCTCTTCCTTGGCATTATCTCTGATATTGAGATACCAACATATAACAAGGAACAGGATAAAGAATAATGCTAAAAGTCCAAAAAGAAGTATAAGGAATGAATTATCTCCATAAACTGTCTTTCTGTTTTTCTTATAGGTTTCAATGGTACCCAGTGTACCAAGCTTTGAGAGGTACTTACCTCCAAAAGCAGTCATAAACCAGATAAATAAAACCTCAATTGCCAAAAAAGCGCCGCCTCTTAAAAACTGGCCGCGGGCAATCTGACCAAATCCCATGATCACATAGGATATCTTGGTTTTCCAATCTCCTTTTACAAAAGTAACTCCTATCTCCTTAAACACATTTCCTACAGCTGCAAAAAAAGTGCCGACAGGATTACTCTTTTTCTCAGACGCGTTACTCATGTAGATTCCTCCGCTTTTTAAAATACCGGCAGAAGGCAAAGCTCCTGCCGGTATAATTTTTTATCTACTGATAAAAGTCTCTAAACTCATCTAAGAGCAGAAACTGTATCCTGGAAGCTCTTAAGAGCTGCCTTTACGTCATCCTCTGAAGCGCCCTGAAGCTTTGTTGTAACATCGCCTGCAAGAGCCTCTGCGTTTGACCAGTAGTCTCCAGGATACTGACCCTGAGGAATTGTGTATGCAAACTGCTCTGAAAGAGCTGAAAGAGCTTCGTCAGCCTTTACAGCGCTGTCTGCCTGAGCTGCAAGGTTTGAAGGTCCCCACTGAACTGCATTGTATCTGTCAAGCTGAACCTGCTCGCTTGTAAGGAACTGTGCAAGTGCATCACATACAACAAGCTTGTTCTCATCTTCCTGAGGCTTAACACCAAGAAGCTTACAGCCGTTGAAGCCGCTCATCTGGTATGTCTTTCCATCAGAACCTGTGAATGTAGGAAGCTTAGCGCATGCATAGTTGTCGCCAAGGAAATCCTTAACTGTTCCAGCATCCCATGTTCCATCGATGATTGCTGCGTAGTTAACAGCATCACCTGCTGAAGAACCAGGCTGGAATGCCTTAGAACCAGCTACTTCGATCATCTCGTTAAGAGCTACAAGACCCTTATCTGAATCGTAGTCCATTGTGCATCCTGTGAAGTTACCATCATTGTCTGAATCAAATGTAAGTGTGCAGCCTGTTCCAAAGAAGAAAGCTACCTGATACCAACCTGTAAGATCCATGTAGAAGTTCTTACCTGCTGCTTCGCACTGCTCAAGGATTCCCTCAAGAGTAGAAGGATCTGTTACAACGCTCTTATCGTAGTAAAGGAAATATCCGTTATCTGCTGTCATAGGATAAGCATAGAGTGTGTCACCAACTGTAGCAGCTACAACTGCACCAGCAGCATTCTGTGACTTGATAGCGTCAACGTTCTCGGGAGCAACCTCCTCAAGAGCACCTGCTGCAACAAGTCTTGCTGTCTGGTCCTGAGCAAATCCGTAAATATCAGCACCTGCTGTAACGTCTGTGATCATATTGCCGGCAGCGTCGCCTTCGCCAACAGCCTCAACTGTGAATGTATATCCTGAGAATTCAGGGTGATCAGCCTGGAACTTTGTGATCTCATCCTTTGTGAAATCTACTACGTTATCAGCAACCCAAACCTTAACTTCGCCTGTGCCGTAGTCTGTAACTGCTTCAGCAGTTTCCTGAACTGTCTCAGCAACTTCTGTAGCTGTCTCCTGAACTGTCTCAGTAGCTTCCTGAACTGTCTCAGCTGCATCCTGAGCTGTCTGTGCTGCTTCCTGTGCACCGCATCCTGCAAGGAGTGAAGCGCCCATGGCAGCTGTTAATAAAACTGATACCAATTTCTTTTTCATCTTATTTCCTCCATAAAAATGATTCATCTCGATGCGCAATAATTAGCGCAATCGGTTGCTCTACATAAAAGGTTACGCTTTGTGCATTTTTTTGTCAATAAAGCATTATGTATGATATAACGCACAGGATTTTGTGCATGTTTCACATTGACATTTTCACCGGTATCGTTTTCGGTAGCGTTACCGGAAACGTTTTGCGCAATCGGGTGCTCATCTTAAGAAGCGCCTCAAAGTCAACGCTTATGCAATATTTAATTATCTATAATCCATTTATTCGCGCAACTATTTCCCAGATTATCAGTTTACTTGATCCCCTTGAGAAAATAAGCTCCATTCTGCGTTACAGTCCCCTTGTAGACCATGTCCGTAAGAGACATAAGAAGCATTGGAACAGTTATTTCCACACCCTGTTTTTCAAGTTCTTCCATGATCTGAGATGTTGAATAGGGAATGACATCCAAAACCGAAAGAATGCGATCTTCCAATGTCGGTTCCCTGTCATTTTCATGTTCTTTTATCTTTTTATCCTTTTCCTTCAGTTTTTGCTGAGATCGTATATGATATGCATTCGCAGTTTTCTGCTCTTCAATTTCACTTCTAAGCATGTGAAGCCTGTCCAGCACATCCTGAACATCAAGCGCAACTCCTGCTCCCTGACTGATCATCTGATTGCAGCCATCACTCAATCTGTCAGTTGCCCTTCCGGGTACCGCCAGCACTTCTCTTCCCTGCTCTAAAGCTGTATCTACCGTTATCTGTGTACCGGATTTTTCTCTTGCTTCTATCACCAGAACTACATCTGCCAGACCGCTTATGATACGGTTGCGCATTGGAAAAAAGCTTGCTTTCGGCATTGTTCCCGGTGAAAACTCCGAGATAACTCCGCCATTACAACAAAGTTCCTCGTAAATATCCTTGTTTTCTTCAGGATAGCAAACATCTACGCCGCTTCCGACAACTCCAAAGGATTTGCCGCCTGCAGACAAAGCCGCCTTCTGACTTACGCCATCAATTCCTCTTGCCATTCCGCTGATCACCTGCACTCCTGCAAGCGCAAGCCCCCTTCCAAAATTCCTTGCCATGTATCTTCCGTACTCGGAACACATCCTCGCTCCGATTATGGCAACAGAAGGTTTTCCGGGGTTTGGAAGTTCTCCCTTTAAATAAAGCGCAAAGGGAGCATTTGGAATATTCTTCAGTTTCTCAGGAAATCGATCATCTACTCTTGGGACAAAGACTATTCCCTTTTCTTCAAGATTCCTGCTTTCTCTTACAAAATCCCAGATTCTCTTTGATCCGTCAAACTCATTTATCTGTTTGGATGTAAGAAATCCATTAAAATCCTTCCCTTCGCTCTCAAATATCTCCCGGCAGGTCAGTCCTGTACTAAGAAGTTTGTCCAGGGTTGTATTTCCAAAGCCTTTGATATTAAATAACCAATGAGCATATTGGTTTTCAGTTATTTCGTTCATTTAATCATCCTTTCATTTACTCTTCATTTCTATGCCAGTATTTTCCGTCTGTGAGCCTGTAGCTCAACGCTTCACACAGATGTATCTGCTGGATATTCTCAGAGCCGTCAATATCTGCAATAGTCCGGGCAACCCTAAGAACCTTGTGATAAGCTCTGGCGCTAAGTTCCATCCTGCAGAAGGCATCTTCCAGATAGTTTTCTTCACGGATTCCCAGTTTGCAGTATTTTTTGATATCCTTTGGTGACATCTCACTGTTAAACTTAAGCTCCGTCCCGTTAAATCTCTTTTCCTGAATCTCTCTGGCTTTCATCACCCGCTGTCTTATTGTCGCACTGGATTCATTTATTCTTTTTGTCTTCTCGGTAAGGTCCGAAATATCAACTCTTGGGGCCTCTACACATATATCTATCCTGTCAAGGATTGGTCCGGAAATTCTTCCCAGATATCGTCTTATTTCGTTTGGTGTACACTTACACTTGTTCCTGTCAGGGTAATAGCCGCAGGGACATGGATTCAGCGCCCCTACCAGCTGAAAGTCTGCAGGATATATAAAATTTCCCTTGCTTCGTACTATGTTTACTTTTCTGTCCTCAATAGGCTGTCTCAACATATCGAGCTTATTTCTGGGAAATTCAGGCATTTCATCGAGAAAAAGGACTCCCCTGTGGGATAAAGAAATTACGCCGGGTCTTGGAACCTGCCCTCCTCCAACAAGAGCAGTCTCCGTTATCATATGATGCGGCGCAACAAAGGGACGTTTTGTTATCAAAGAATCATTTTCCCCCAGCATTCCCGCCACAGAATAGATGGTAGATACTTCAAGACTTTCTTTTACCGAAAGCGGTGGAAGGATTGTTGGTATCCTCTTTGCCACCATGCTTTTTCCGGAACCCGGAGGTCCCACAACCAGAACATGATGAAATCCTGCAGCCGCAATCTCTACAGCTCTTTTAACTGCTGCCTGTCCGTTAATATCTGCGAAATCCTCATTTGAAGGCTCTGTTTCACTATCTTTAAAAA
>JAFPVA010000250.1 GCA_017413105.1 Butyrivibrio sp.
GAAACTGCAAGAATTGCATACAAGAAGCGGCAAGCCGCAAAGAAAAATCTGCTTTGAAACGATGATAGCATTAACCGATGGGTTTTTCAAGCGGAAAAGGAACCAAACCGGATTTTAAAATCACAGGTCTAAAATTCACTGATGACCGGCCCACTCGATGAACTGCCAAATGAGCCTCCAGATAAGTCGGTAGATTATAAATAATATGATAGCGACGATCGGAGCGATCCATAAGGGCTTCTCAAGAAAGAAAATCACAACACCGGCGATAATGGTTGTCACAACAAGAAACTTTGCAGCAAAGATCCACCAGCTAAAGGTTACTATTGCTCTTCCGATCTTTTCATCACGTTTATCCTGAGTATCTATCATCTACATGTACCCGCATCCGCTTTTTTCTTCCTTATCTATTTCTCCGGACACATATGAAGCACGAAATTCCATATTGATCTCCCGAAGTTCCTTCTTCCCATCGATATAATCCTGATACATTTCTATTATACCGGGAGAGCAGCCGTCACAGGCTCCGGATATATTCCCGAGAGACTCCGCTACTATCCTCTCCCGCTCTTCTTTTGTTGTTTCACTGATCAGATATCCCATCATTAATAAATCCACAAAGAAATTTTCCTGACCTTAGTACTAAATATACCTAATATTTTCCATTAACTGAAAATCGTGATAATTGTCTATATCTGATCTATTCATAATACATCTTACGGACTTTTAAAGCACATCTCTCCCGATTCCGATTTCAAACTGGAAATAATTGTCCCCACCTCAACCGGTTTGGAGTAAAAGTACCCCTGAAAACTATGTATGCTCATCTCTTTCAGTATATTTCGCATTCCGGATGTCTCTATCCCCTCCACGCAGACATCTGAGCCAAAAATACTGGCTGCATCAGTGAAATTATAAACAAGTCTTCGTTCCCTTTCATCTTCCTCAATTTTCTGTACAAAGCCCCTGTCAACCTTTATCGTGTCAAACGGCAGATTCTTAAGAAGTCCTATTGAAGAAAATCCCGTGCCGAAATCATCAAGTGCTATGCGAATCCCACCTGCGCGCAGCGTTGTCATGACATTATTTAAAAGCTTCATGTCAAGCAGTCTGCATCTTTCCGTTATTTCAAGGCAGAGTCTTTGCGGATCAAATCTCGTATTCTTAACTATATTCCAAACGCTGTCCGTAAAATCAGGTCGTTCGAGCTGCGCATAGGATAGATTGACATTAATCATAAAATCAGGCAGGATCTCCTGTATCTTTTTTGCATCAGTCAACGCCGTGTGGAGTATCCACTCTCCAAGCACCGGAAACAATGGATCTTTTTCCAATACCGGAATAAACTCATCCGGAGGAACCATACCATACTTATCATTTTTCCAGCGAAGAAGTGCCTCCGCTCCTATCAGTTTTTCCGTTTTCGCATCAACCACAGGCTGATACAAAAGATAAAACCCGTCAAACTCATTATTGATTGAATTTCGTATGGAATGCAGTTTTGCCGTGCTCTTTATGTTATCAGGCCTTAGATTATTGCAGAATTCCACGATATCGCCCTGCTTATTGAACTTTGATTCATCATAAGCATATGTCAGACAGGAATACACCGTCTGATCATCCGTCGTAAAATCATCTACGGCAAAAGTTCCTGCGTGTAATTCTAAAGGAGCATACTCATCTCCAAGCTTTATGCCTTCCCGAAAGTGTGCTCTGAGACCTTCATATGTACTCTCCATATCTTCATATGTCTGAGTCTCGGTAATGATGGCAAATTTAGA
>JAFPVA010000251.1 GCA_017413105.1 Butyrivibrio sp.
CTTCTTTCTGATGTATAAAGGTTTTGGTCCACATCCAAGCTTGTGATCCACCCTGCCATAGAAATGCTGATCAAGAGCCAGTGCAATCACCAGCGTAGGAAGACCTGCCCTAAGCCCCAGACCATTCGTAGTGTTTCCACCATGATGAACCACAGCCCTAACCTTTTCGAAGATGTAAGCATATGGTACGTTATCGACAAAATATAGTTTGTCTGTATTTATCCTGTCTTTTTCAGGTATCTGAAACGCCTGCACGATAGCACGAATCCCAGTCTTTTTCAAAGCTTCTAATGTCAGCAGCTGTAATTTTACTAGTTCAGGTGACTCTGCCTTTCCAAAAGCCACAAATATGGGTTTTCCACCCGCCATCAAAAAATCCGTCAGTTCCTTGGGTTCTTCATAATCTTTTATACTCTCTTCCGGGTGATACCAGTATCCTGTCACATGTATATGGTCTCCCCATGAAGGATCCGGTGGCATAAGAAGTGGACTTGTGGGGTAAAAAGTAAGTACTTTTCTTCCATCAAGTTCCGTATATCTGCTGCTTATCTTCCACTTTGAGAGTCCTGCACTCTTTCTCCATTTATTAAGAGCTACCATTGTCATGAGGCTCATTCCATTTGGGAGACCATCATAGCTTTTCAGCACTTTATCAGAATTAAACTCATCAGTATAAAGCGAGTACTGGCTCGTCGGATCCATTGGACTGTAAAAGTATCTGGCACATCTGATTCCAAGATACTCAGCCGCATGCCTTGCAAAAGCTGAGCACGTACCATACATGACAAGGTCAGACCCTTTTATGGCATCAAGAGTCTGCTCCATGAACCTCGGATTTTCCTTCTTAAGCTTAAATAGCCCATTAACAAAATCAAGGCTAGTCTTATAGTCTGTAACCATATATTTCATGACATGATCTGCATCCGTATCAAGCCTTAAGAAGGTCACGCCTTTACTTTCTATGAGCGGACGGAAAGCCTCCGATGTCAGTATCCGGAACTCATGTCCCCTTTTTGTCATTTCCTCGCCAAGCTCTGCCAGAGGATTTACATCTCCCCTGGTTCCCACTGCGACAGCTGTAACAATCATTCCTTACTCCCAATACGTGTAATCCAACTAAGTATTTCATCTATAGCCAATTTCCCATTACCCACATTACAATGATTTTCCGCTTCTTCCTTGTCAGTAAACAGGCGAAATGTAAGGCTTCTGACATTCCTTAGCATGTTGATCTCTTTTCCGATAAGGTGGTAATCAATGAAATGGTCTCCACTGGCCCCAAGAATCAGCATATCCTGCGTAATCTGATCTGCGACGGGTGCAATGTCATATAGCTTCAGCTTCTTGGCATAACTATATGCATCCTTTGCCTCATAGGCATAGCATCCATGCTTGATTCCCCAGTCGATTATGGGAGATTTCTTAGCTTTTTTGCCAAATACCAGATTAAGAAGTGGACGGGCATGTAGCTTCATGAGGATATGGAATGCTCTCTGCGTACCCTGTGGTTGCATACTCACAAGAATATCCTGAAAGCATGGGAATATGGACCAGGCAACCACTTTAGTTATGCGTTTGTCAAAAGCCGCTGCTCTTGGGGCAAGATAACCTCCGAGAGATATGCCTATGATAGTCACATCAGAAAGCTTGAAATAATCCAGGATTACCTTAACAGGTTTCTCCCATTCATGGGTGAAATGCTTTCCTTGAATACGCATTACTCCGCCCTGTCCCGGTCCTTCAAACATGTAGACTTCAAAGCCCTGCTCCTGCATATAAAGAACTGTAAAAAGAAATTCCTCAAAATAGCTATCATTGCCGCCATGGATGAGGATTGTGCCCTTGCTTGCTCCATCAGGCACCACATGCATCACCGGCAGCTTCACATTCTCATAGGGAACATCATATCTTTCAATCCTTGGGTTCTCTCCCTCGAAGAAAACTGCGTAGTACTCGTAAAAGAGCTTGGTTGCCTTCTCATAGTACTTTCTCTTATCAGGATCACCGTCATACATGAAGAACTCGCTCATTCGATAATAGGCAATGGCATTATCTGTCCTGCCCTCTTTCATGGCTTCGTCGCCGAGCAAGATAAGTTCTCTTTTCCAATCGTCACTGTTGTGGATCTTGCCGGAAACTTTTTGGACATCCTCCAGTCTGCCACCATCCCAGTTGATAACACGGTTCAGCTGATAATTGAAATTTGCTTCATCATTGAGCTTATATAC
>JAFPVA010000252.1 GCA_017413105.1 Butyrivibrio sp.
AGGGGCTGGCAGAGTACTACAGCGTAGAATACAAAAATGACTATACGAACAATCATGACGGGTGGGCTGGCATCAAACAGAATTGGTTTGATGAAGGTATTATGGATGATGAATCCAGGGCGGAAGTTGAACAGGCCGGCGCCATGGAATATGAGGAGAAAATAAGAGATTACTATTTGACATTAAGAGAAAAAGATAAGGAAAAGAATAACCAGAAGTCTTGCCAGCTCTATGCATGCGGCCTTGGTTACCTGACTTTCTTTGAATCAGAAAATAGGGAGATGCTTGCCGCGTATAATGGAAATATAAGAGCCGGATACAAAAACGATGTAGGGATGGAAGTAGCAGATATACTCGGAAATGAGCTTGACTACAATGCAGCCATGATTGTCACAGCTGACCTTATCGCAAAATATGGCGTTGACAGCATTATCTCGTCCTCAGGTTCCTTCGAAGAAGATTTTGGAATGACTTCAGACGAGTACATCCAGAACTACTTAGACAACAAAATGTATATGCACTTTTTAGAAGAGTAATACTGTCATTTCAGCGCTGATTTTGTATAATTGGGAGAATACGAGTTGCGTACGGATTTGGGAATGGTAATATTTGATTATAAATACAGAGGCGGTTTTGAAAGGCATGTCAATATATCTTATCTTTTGTGTAGTGCTGGTGGTGATATTAACCGGCTGCATAATCATTTTAATAAAGAATTATCAGAAGCTGCTAAACAGAAACAATGCGCTTATTGAGACCATAGATAATCTGTCCGGGCTCAACGACAAACTCAGGATGGACAGACACGATTATCTGAATCAGCTGCAGATTGTGTATGGTCTCATGGAGCTTGAGGAATATGATGAGATGAATTCATACCTCAGGAAGGTGTACAAGGAGCTGCTCAAAACGGGAAAAGCTGTAAAGACGTCAAAGCCCGCTATAAATGCACTCCTTGCTGCTAAGTCCGCTGAAGCAGAAGCTGGTGGTATCGAGTTTCTGATCGAGGTAAAATCAGACCTTAAGAACCTGAATATTGAAGACTGGGAACTTTGTAAGGTTTTATCTAATCTCATTGATAATGCAGTAAAAGCTCTTGAGGACAGTGATGTTCAGGAAAAGAAGATCAGGATAAACATTACGGAATCGCAGCAGCAGTACATTTTCAGTATTGAGAACAATGGTCCGGAGATTCCCTTGGAGATCAGAGAAAGTATTTTTAAAAAAGGCTTTACCACCAAAAAGGAAGAAGGCCATGGAATGGGACTTGCAATTGTCTCTGAGATAGTAAGTAAAGCAAAAGGAAAAATTGAGCTTAAATCTGACGAGCAAGATACAATTTTCACAGTCAGCTTTGGAAAGGAAGAGTAAAATGGGAGCAGTTCAGATATTGGGTATTGTGGTTTTGATTGTGGGAATCCTTCTCATCGGCGTTGAATTTATCATGCCTGGGTTTGGACTACCTGGGATATCAGGAATAATATGTACCGCGGCAGGGATTTTTTTAACAGGAAGAAATGCCTCGGAGAGGATAATCGTAGGCGTCATCGCCATTGTGGTAATCGCGGTGATGCTGGTCATAAGTATCGTGGTATTTAGTTCTAAGAAGATCAAATCCCCCATCAAGTTGGATACGGATCTTCAAGGCAAGAATTTGTTCATTGATGAAACCGATATGGAATACCTTATTGGAAAAAAAGGCGTTGCCCTTACGGACCTTCGTCCTTCGGGAAAAGGAGAGTTTGACGGAGTAAAGCTCGACATCCTTTCATCGAATTATTATATAAAAAAGGATTCGGCTCTTGTAATAACAGAAGTAAAAAATAACAGAATACTCGTTCAGGAGGAGAAATAAATGACAACAACTATAATAATCGCAGCTCTTATAATATTACTTTTAGTGGTATTTTTTACAATAATTCCCGTTGGAATGTGGATATCAGCAGTGGCCAGCGGTGTTAAGATAAGTATCTTTACACTGGTAGGAATGAAGCTTCGCCGTGTAAAACCAGCCAAGATTGTGGATCCTATGATCAAGGCAACCAAAGCAGGCCTGGATGTTAAGACCAATCAGCTGGAGGCTCATTACCTGGCAGGTGGTAACGTTGACAGCGTAGTTAACGCTTTGATAGCTGCTGAAAGAGCCAGCATGAATCTTTCCTTCGAGCAGGCTTCAGCTATTGATCTTGCGGGCCGTGACGTATTTGAAGCTGTTACCATGAGTGTAACCCCAAAGGTTATTGAAACTCCTCAAATCGCAGCGGTAGCAAAAGATGGTATCGAGCTTCTGGTAAAGGCTCGTGTAACAGTAAGGACCAACATCGATCATCTCATTGGTGGCGCCGGTGAAGCCACAGTTCTTGCAAGAGTAGGTGAAGGCATTGTAACAACAGTAGGCTCTGCCCAGACTCATAGCAGCGTTCTTGAGAATCCGGATGACATTTCAAAGGTTGTTTTGGAAAAGGGACTTGATTCAGGCACAGCCTATGACATCATGTCAATTGATATAGCTGACATTGATATTGGAAGAAACATTGGTGCTAATCTTCAGAGCCTTCAGGCGGAAGCCAATACCAAGATTGCTCAGGCCAAAGCAGAAGAAAGAAGAGCTATGGCGGTAGCCCTTGAGCAGGAGATGAAGGCCGAGGTAGTTAAGGCTGAGGCTGACATTCCCAGAGCTATGGCAGAAGCCCTCAGATCAGGCAATCTTGGAGTACTTGACTATTACAATTTAAAGAACGTTCAGGCTGATACCAAGATGAAAAACGACATCGGAACCGGTGTTATGCAGTATGTCGAGAATAAGAAGTAACTATTCACAGCAGAATCACGCACTTGCTGCGTGATTCGTGAGAATATGATACGAGAGTGAGGGGCGATCTTTTGCGAAGCAAAACTCAAATGTCGCCCCGAATTGTTACTATGAGCAGTCATAAGACTGTGAATAGTAACATAAGAAAGACAAACAGTAATTAAGGAGTTTCATTTATGTTAAAGGTAATGGTGGTGGAGGATGAAGAGCAGATTCGCAAGATCCTCGGCAAGATGATAGAAAAAAGCGAGGGATGTCAGGTGGTATCCTCCTGTGGCAATTTTGCGGCGGCCATCAGTGATTTTATAAACTATCGTCCAGATGTGGTTTTCATGGATATAGATCTGGCCGGCGAGAGCGGCCTTGACTGTGCCAAGGCCATTACTGAGGTTGATCCCAAGGTGAAAATTGTCTTTGCAACAGCTCACAGTGAGTATATGGCAAACGCTTTTGAAATCTATGCTTTTGACTATCTGGTAAAGCCTTTTGATCTGGAGCGTATAGGAAAAACGTTGCAGCGAATCAAAGACATGACCGCTGGAGCGAGTGAGTCTGTAGCTCACAATAAGCCTGATTCATCCCATGAAAAGCTGGTCATTCGTGGAAAGGAAGAGATAAATCTTGTCGACACTGGTGACATAATTATGGCTGAGCGAACAGACGGGATGACCAGAATAGTAACAAAAGACGAGGCTTTTCTGACAACCGTATCCTTATCTTCCATTCAGGAAAAGTTGGACCCGGCCAGATTCATGAGGTGTCATAAGTCCTATATCATCAGAACAGATGCTGTAAAAAAACTTGAGATATACGGCAGGTGGACCTACACCGTAACCCTTAAGGATACGCAGGAAACTGCTCTTATGACAGCCGATAAATATAACGAAATGAAACAGAATTTTGCATTCTGATGTCCTGGGATACTGACCTGAATATCCATTCTTTTCGTACTGAAGAAATTATGATAGAATGATATGCTTGTTATCAAGAAATAAAAATTTAGAGAAATGGGGTTTACAAAATGGGTAGATATCGGGAGGTTCATACAGAAAAGGAAGCAAAAAGGAATGCAAGGCGATATGCAGCAACAGTATGGTGGGTGTTGTGGGTGATTTGCTTTCTTATCTTAGCTTATACTGTTAGAATGCAGTATTCCGAGTACAAAAGTATTAAAGGTGCTAATAGTGTTGTAGCAAAATATACTTCAGGAAAAGGCAGTGAGCTTGCGACTTTTATGGATGATGATAACCACTATCATTCCTACAATATAACAGGAATGGGCGCTGAGCATGATGGTGATTCCATAGTGCTGTATTATACAGACGACATAAATCTTGCGCAGCCACGCATTGGCGTCGCAACATGGATCAGAACTTATGCAATATTCGGTGTTGCATTAATACTTCTATCTATAAGGCTGATAGTCATTTATAGATCAGATCACAGCGTTTATGCCGATGGAAGTCTTGCGACAGACGAAATTAAAGTGCCAATGGACACCTCAATAGGCATTATGTCGAGGCGATAAAGATTGGCAAGATAATGGTGTTGAAGATGGGGAAATATAATTATATCTTTTTTGATTTGGACGGGACATTGACAGATTCCGCTCCTGGTATCATTAATAGCTTTACTTAAGCCAGAGCAATTGGAATTGACTCTATAGGCGTATTGTACGGTTATGGAGATGAGGAAGAATTGATTACAGCAGGAGCAACGTATCTGGTTAAATCAGCAGAAGAAATAGGCAGATTAGTGGATCCTGTATCAGATTAAGAATGATCAGATTAATCAAATATGTCACAGATAGCAAAAAATCAAGATATGCTACCTGTGACATATTTTTGTTTCAACTGGCGTCACAATCTCTGATGTGCGATAATATATGTATTACTATACATTCTTGGATATAAAATCCAAGAATGTATCAACCAAGCCATTAGAAGGCGACTAACGTCGCAGGGCTTGGTTGACTCTTGAATCATGTTCTCACGAAACCCGCAGCAAGTGCGGATTTCTGTAATTATATCCAAGAACTCATACATTATTCCGCAATCTGAATCAGGGAGAATACACCATGAAGCAGATATTTACTGCAGATAATACCGGTATTGGAAAGGCAACAGAATACATCCGCCTGTTTTTGGAAAAAAAGCGGATTAAGGGAAAGAGAAATAATAAGATAGTTCTGGCTGCCGAAGAAGCAATGGGAGAGCTTGTGGCCCATGCAAAGGAAGGCAGCGAATTGTGCGTCATTTCCCGTAGATTTATGGGGAAGACAACTTTTGAGCTTTCTGTTGCCGGAGAAGCTATAGATATTCAGGAGACTCTTGCGCCAACAATTCCTGATTTGTGGGCAGCCTCCGATACAAGAGCAAGCGCAGATCTTCGGCATATTATTCTTCGAAGTACCTGGGATAATTTAAAATATAAGAACAAAAACGGCATCAATACCATACTTCTTACGGCTACCAATTCGTCGCATACGCTTTTCCTGACGCTAGGGGCTTTGGTTAGTGCGATTCTTATTGGTATATTGCTGACATCGGTAGTGTCAAGAGAACTGCTTATTATATTTGATGACAACGTGCTTACCCCCATTAAGACAGTATATATGAATGCTCTAAAGATGATTGCTGCACCGGTGGTGTTTTTCTCGCTTGTTAGCTGCTTTTCGAAGCAGACCAATCCCTTGGGACTAGGAAGAATCGGAGCAAAGATCATTGCCCTTTACATGGTCACAACGATTATTGCCACTTCTGTCGGGATTTTTGTGTACTCACTTTTTCGCCCGGGAAATCCGGCAGTGGCAGCAGGGTTGACTGCAGATGTATCTGCGATAACATCTCAGGTAAAAGAAATATCCATAAAGGATATGATAACCGGTATCGTCCCGTCTAATTTTATATCGCCGTTTCTTGAAAGCAACATGTTGCAGCTGATATTTCTTGCAGTTCTCACCGGTATTGCGGTGGGGCTGATCGGAGATTATTCAAGCAAGATGTCTTTATGGTTTGAAGGCTGCGGTGAATTATTCTTAAAGATTGCTTCTATTATCATGAACGTTACGCCTTTTGCCGTATTCTGTTCAATTCTATCCATGGTATTAAAAACAGGTCCTGCCTCACTTTTGTCAGTCTTAAGCATGTTTGGTACTTTTTTGTTTGGGCTGGCAATGATGATAGCTGTATATTGTCTGATACTGATCATTTTTGGGCTCAATCCGATTTGGTTCTTTAATCGTTACACTCCTTATATGGTGCAGGTGTTTTCTATAGCATCAAGTAATGCATCCATTTCGCTAAACATGGAAGCATGTAAAAAGGAACTGGCAATAGCTCCTGATATATACAGTCTTTCAATCCCTCTTGGTGCAACCATCAACATGGATGGAACCTGTGTGCTCATGGCTGTTCAGGCCCTTACTCTTGCACAGATATATGGGGTGGATGTTCCGGTCAGCGCAATGCTTGGTCTGGCTATTTCAATCATTCTGATGTCCATAGGTGCCCCGGGAGTTCCGGGCTCAGGAGTAATAATCCTGTCAATGCTCCTTTCACAAATAGGTGTCCCGGTTGAGGGAGTGGCTCTTGTAATGGGAATTGGACCGCTTATTGGCATGTTTATCAGCATGTGTAACTGCCTTGGGGATGTGGTTGTCACAACGGTTGTGGCAAAAAGCGAAAAAATGATAAATTTGGCAGCTTTTCAGGGAAAACATTAACATTTTTTGGGGGAAAATTGACACAGACAGATAGCTGATATAGGTAAAAAGAGGAATAATCTATGGTAGTATTATCCAAGGACAAAAAAATAGCCAGACTGCTGATCCGGGTTATCAGCATTGTTATCTGGTGCTTACTTACCAGGTTGTGTGTTCATGCTGCACTTCATGGAGCTACCATGAAGATAGCGGTTATGGGAGGTAATCTGTTCATTACCTTCTTTATATTACCTTATCTGTTTCTGGGTGCCCTGTATGGGTATCTTATTACCCTTGTCTCCTTTACAATCTCATTTGCGTTCAGCCTCATTTTTAATATGGAGAACACATTTAATATGGCCATTTATCTCGTGGCTGGAATATGTTTTTCTCTCCTGGGCCAGTATCTGTGGTTTTCATCCATAAAAAAAACTATGCTTGGTGCACTTATTACGCTCCTTCTGACTTCATTTATTGAACTGGCATGTCTTTCTATTATTCCAAACAATGATTATGGGATCTCAAGAGTAAAAGAATATGGAACGTATTTTTTAAGAGATGTAATAGTCATTTTTGTGACGGCCTTTCTCATATATTTTTACTTTACGAAGGTACCTGACATCTGCAAGCTGCCATTTCCTATCGGAATAGCCTATACGAAGGCGTATAGGGATAATAAGGAGATTCAGAAAAGCTTAAGGAAAACAAAGGTCAGCGTCAAAATCACGGCGATAATAATAGCCGTAGAACTGCTCCTTGGTATATTTGTTGCTGTCTTTATGGCAGCTCTTTTCCCGGATATAAAGAGCATGTTTGTGTCGTCCATAAACAATGGAGAGATTTTGGCAAATATTGATGAAGAGAATAGTCAGGAAAAAGTTATTGAAGGCTTTGAAGATTTGAAATTCAGATTTGATGCCTCTGTCCTTGGCTATGATATAAAGATGATGCTTCTGATGTTATGTGTGGGCGTGCCCATGGCGGGATTTGCCAACTTTTACACCAAGACAAGTATTGGCGGGCCTCTTGGCAACATGTCAGATTTTATGCAGGAATATGCTGAAGCAGACGATGACAGGAAGCTTGCTGTTGGGAGAAAAGTTGAGAAGATTTATGTTAAATCCAACGACGAGATTAAAGTTTTGCATGAGTCTCTGAAAAAGACTGTTGTGGCCATTGAGGAATATATCGGCCATATCAACGAAGAAAACGAACTGGAAAAAGAGCTGGAGGTGGCCAAGAAAGCTTCTGAAGCAAAGTCCTCCTTTCTTTCTAATATGTCCCATGAAATAAGAACGCCGATAAATGCAGTGCTGGGGCTTAATGAAATGATCCTCAGGGAGAGTGAGGATAAACAGACTCTTGAATACGCAAGCGGGATAAAGAGTGCAGGAAATTCACTCCTTGGAATTATCAATGATATCCTGGATTTTTCCAAGATTGAAGCGGGAAAGATGGATATCCTGCCTGAAACCTATCATCTTGGCTCCACCATAAACGATCTCATTAATCTGGTCGCAGTAAAGGCCGAGGACAAGGGGCTTGCCCTTAATATGAATATAGACAGGACGCTACCTTCATTACTTATTGGAGATGAGATAAGGATAAAGCAATGCGTCACAAATATTCTGACAAACGCAGTGAAGTACACTAAGGAAGGCAGTGTCACACTGAATGTTTCCTATAGAAAAGCCGATGAAGACAGCATCTTTTTGAAATTCCAGGTCCTTGATACCGGCATCGGAATAAAAGAGGAAGATCTGGAAAAGCTGTATTCACCCTTTGAAAGGATTGAGGAAATCCGAAACAGATCCATTGAAGGCACCGGCCTTGGCATGAGCATTGTTAAAAAGCTGCTGGCGCTGATGGATACAAAGCTTGAAGTAAAGAGTGTTTACGGTGAAGGTTCGGATTTTTCTTTTGAGGTAAAGCAGCAGGTTGCATCCTGGGATGAACTGGGCGATTTTAGAGCAAAATACAAAGAATTTTTGGATTCCCAAGAGAGGTATCACGAGAAGTTCACTGCTCCCGAGGCAGAGATACTGGTGGTTGATGATACCCCCATAAACCTTACAGTGGTAAAGGGGCTTTTAAAGAACACGCTTATCAAGGTGGATACCGCTGAGAGTGGAAGAAAGACTCTGGAACTGGTAAAGAAAAAGAAATACGACGCTATTTTTATTGATCATCGGATGCCTGAAATGGATGGCGTTCAGACTTTAGAAGCTCTCAAAAATATGAAGGATAATCTTTCCTCGGACGCACCCTGCATAGCACTTACAGCCAACGCCGGGGAAGGTGCAAGGGATGAGTATCTTGCAGCAGGCTTTAATGATTACCTTTCAAAACCGGTGAACGGAGAGCTTTTGGAGGATATGCTAAAAGAGTATCTTCCAAAGGAAAAGGTACATGAGGCAGGAGATAGCTCTTTTGCCGGGGAAGACGAAGTTTCTGATGACAAAGGCATAGAAGGTGCAGAGGAAGCTTTACTTGATAAGCTTGAGGGAATAGATCTTAAAGAAGCGGAAAAGAACTGCGGAAGCAGGAAACTTCTTGTGGATGTGGTAAAAGAATTCCTTATTTCCATTGACTCAAAAGCGGACAGCATAGAGAACTATGCAAAAGATAAGGATTATCGCAACTATACCGTAAATGTCCACGCCCTGAAAAGTTCCGCGAGACTGATCGGTGCAATGGAACTTTCGGAATTGGCGGCATACCTTGAGCAGCGCGGAAATGAAGAGAATCTTAAAGAGATTGAAGAAAAAACGCCAGAGCTTCTTAAGCTATTCAGAAGTTATAAGGACAAGCTCGCACCCATAAATGGGGATAAGGATGAATCGGCACTTCCTGAGATTGATGAAGAAGAGTTAATGAGTGCCTTCAGGGACATGAAAGAATTATTGCAGGCTTATGACTTTGATACGGCAGACGGAATAATGAATATGCTGTCGGATTACAGGATACCAAAAGCCCATAGAAACAGATTTGACAAGATAAGGCAGCTTATGGCAGCAGTGGACAGAGATGCTCTGCTGGAGGTTTTGGAGGATATCTAAATGGAGAAGAGGGTACTTTTGATAGGCGGTGGAAAGAGCTTTATGGTCACATCCATAGCAAAAGAGCTGAGGGAAGAGGGCTTTGAAGTAATCCAGTCCACCTGCAATGTGACGGAAATAGAACATATAGAAAACAAACCCAATGTCTATCTGGTCTATGTGGATGATCTGGAAGAGATGATGGAGTTCTTTGTGTATCTCAGGGACAGAGTGGTGGAAAATGATATTTCCATAAGCGTTATAGGCTCTCATGATGAGATACAGAAAATCTACAACACTACCACCAAGGATAAGATCGCTGCAGTGTTCGAGCGCCCGGTCAATGTAAAAGAGCTGGGCAGGGAGATGCTCAAGGTTGTTGAAAAAGAAGAGGTGAGACTTCAGAAAAAGAGAATACTTTTGGTGGATGATGACGGAACAATGCTAAGGACCATTAAATCATGGCTTTCAGATAAATACCAGGTTTTCATGGTAAATTCCGGAATGGCCGCCATAACTTTTTTGGCCAAAAATGAGGTGGACCTTATTCTTTTGGATTACGAGATGCCTGTTACAACAGGACCAAAGGTTTTGGAGATGCTAAGAAGTGAGCCCGCAACCAGCGGAATTCCTGTCATGTTTCTTACGGTAAAAAGCGATAAGGAAAGCGTAATGCAGGTTCTTTCCCTAAAACCCGAGAAGTATCTTTTAAAGACCATGCCTCCAGCTGAGCTTGTGTCTAACGTTGATGAATTTTTTGAAAAGCAAAAGATTAAGTCCTATATGTGAGGTATAATATCCAAGGACCAAACAGCCGGCTTAAGTATGAGGAGGGAGAATGAAAGAAATCACAAAGGAATTCAGGTTGTTGCCTGAAGAAGCGGTAGTGTGCCGAGATAATAAGGTGGGAGACGGGGCTAATCCAATTGGTCTAAAGAACAACGAACTGATTCTGACCAATCAGGCTCTGATACATGTAAAAAAGGATCTTTTTGGAAAGACAAAAGAGGTAATCCGTTATCCCCTTGCGGATATCTGCATGTCCCAGGGAAAGCCTCAGGTTTTACTTGGGAAAGGAGATAATGTAACCGGATCTGTTGATGTTTTTCTCCAGTATGAAACCGTGAATTTTAAATTTGAATGGAAGACAGATGCTGAGGAGTGGATCGCCAGCATAACAGAGACTGTAACTGGAGAGAAGGTTGAGAGGAAATCACCTTTTGGCGACATGGGTGATTTTGAGGATCTGATGAACATGGCAGAGTCTGTCACAGGTACAGTCAAGGGGCTTAAGAAGGCTTTTGGGATTGCTTCTACAGAGGCTGTTGCCTGTAAGTGCCCATCCTGTGGAGCGCCTCTTTCCGGAGTGGAAGATGAGGTTGTTATCTGTCCCTTCTGCGGAGCCAGCACCAAACTTAAAGATGAATAAAGAAAAGCTGCCGCAAGGAAATATCAGCTCTTTGCGGCAGCTTTTATACGTATTGATAGATGTAATTACTCAGCAGATGTCTCGGAAGCAGCTTCTGTGGATTCAGTAGCTTCTGCAGCCTCTGTGGAATCAGTAGCCTCTTCATTAAGCTCTGTGGAAACCTCAGTTGCAGCTTCTGCTTCAGCAGCGCTAGAAGACTTTACGTTGTTCCAAACGATAGAACCTACTATTGTGGCAACGATAGCAACAGCAACCACAACGCCTGAAATCTTGAGAATCTTATTTCTCTTTTTCTGCTTGGCAATTTTCTCCTTACGCTCGGATTTTTCTTTTTTGTAAGCGTCAATTTTCTCCTGACTCATATTTTTTTCCCCATTTCTTTTGTAATGATAATGCTGCAAAGCCAAAAAGTGATATATAAATTGTTGACTTTGCTTCATATATCATATAGTATACCTCAAATGTGAAAAATGTATTATGAAAAAAGGAAATTTGAAATGAGATATTACTTTGCCCCAATGGAGGGAATAACTCTGTATCCCCTTCGGAATACCCATCGTAAGATGTTCGGCGAAACAATAGATAAATACTACACACCCTTTCTTACTGCTCATCACAATCTGCACTTCAAGAAGAGGGAAAAGAAGGATGCACTGCCTGAAAATATTGACATCGCGGCTTTTGATGATTATGCCCATCAGATTGTTCCTCAGATAATGGCAAATAAACCTGAGACCTTTATCTGGGCGGCAAAAGAAATGGCGGCACTTGGCTACAGGGAAGTGAACTTAAACCTTGGATGTCCGGCAGCCACTGTCACAAACTCCCATAAGGGCTCGGGATTATTGCAGGATACTGACTATTTAGATGAGCTTCTTTATGGAATATTCGAAGGCTTAAAAGATGAGCCGATAGATATTTCCCTTAAGACCAGGCTTGGCTTTTCTGATGAAGCCGAAGCAGAGCAGCTCATGAAGATCTATGCCGGGTATCCGGTAAAAGAGCTGACAATCCACGCAAGGGTAAGAGAGGATTTCTATAAGGGCGAGCCAAGACTTGAAGCCTTTGACAATGCGGTTATGATTTACAGAGCAGACGGCGGAAGAGCCAAAATCTGCTACAACGGCAATGTAACAGGTAACATCTTATCTGATGTACCTGTTACTAATAAAGATGAATCATATTCTGAAAATGAGAATAACACTGATTGGATGAAGGGTAGAGACGTGGTTATGAGCAGATTTTCAGACCTTCGTTGCTACAATGAGATCTCAGCGATCATGCTTGGACGAGGCATTTTATCAAACCCGGCCCTCGCCAGAGAACTTTCGGGAGGCTCCAGACTCACCGCCTCCGAGCTCAAAGAATACCTGACCCTTCTTTACGAAGGCTACGAGACCTACATCCCTGAGGAGAGAAACGTCATCTTTAAGCTCCTTGAGCACTGGGCTTTCCTTGGCTATCACTTCGAAAACTCGGAGAAATATATAAAAGCCATCCGCAAAGCCCGCAGCAAAGGAGAGTACATGGCTGCAGTCAATAACATTTTTTCGTCCTGCAGGTTTATTTGAAGGTGGAACGAGGGGACGGGTCATTCGTTCCAGGTATATGGTACATCACGTACCCTCCCC
>JAFPVA010000253.1 GCA_017413105.1 Butyrivibrio sp.
CAGCGGGAATATAATTCTTGATAGGCAGTAAGACCAGCAGAATTCCGGCAATCTCTACAGCAATTCCAATTCTGATAAGGAGCCTGTCTCCAAGCCTGTTTGAAACAAATCCTGAAATAAGCCTTCCAAGCATCAGGCCGCCAAATATCAGCGAACCAAAGGATGCGATCATGCCATCTGTCAGTCCCTCTTTTACCCCAGCAAAATAGCTGGAAGTCCAAAGAAAACAAGTGGCTTCTCCTGAACAGTATGCAAAGAACGCGATTAGCGTAAGGATAACTCCAGGAACCTTGATTGCTTCTCTAATGCCAGCTCCCGCCTCGGTTTCACCTTCCGCTCCGCTCTCATTTCTTTTCCAAAGAGGGAGCGATAAAATGCACACTAGAAGAATCCCAATCTGGATATATGCTGTCCATCTGTAGCCTTCATTCCATCTCGCGCGGCTAAGAGCCAGAGCCATGATGTTAGGGCTGATGACCGCACCAACACCGTAGAAGCAGTGAAGGAAATTCATGACAGAGCCTGAGAAATTGTTGGCCACATAGTGGTTTACAGAAGCGTCGATCGCACCAGCGCCCAGACCATAAGGAATTACAAAAAGAAATAGCATCCAATATGTAGTTGAAATGGAGAATCCGATGAGTCCCATTATAGTCAAAAAAATAGATACGATAACGATCCACTTCGTGTGAAAGCGCCTTATCATCCTGGGGCTAAGAAGCGCGGATATTATCGTCATAAATGAGATGGCCATGGACACGTACCCAGCATAAGATGAGGGCACACCAAATGCCACCTGCATAGTAGGCCAGCCAGAGCCCAGAAGCGAATCCGGAAGTCCCAGACTTATGAATATCAGATATATAACTGCAAGTAAAAGAGAATACATTTTGCCATACCTCCAAAGCATAGACTATCCACAGCTATTACATGTACTTCCTAATTACCTCATTACTCCATACATGTGCTTCAATGTATCTTTCCGGCCCTTTCGAACCATCTTCGTTCCATTCCTGCGGAAGCCCATACTTATCCATTATGTTTAAAATCTCATCATAGGTATAAACCTTACGTCTATACTCTTGAAAGGGCCGGTTCTTTTGTCGAAGTAATGATACAGATACATGTAATTAATCCATTTTCTCTTTTAACGTCTCAAAAATAGTTTCTGCAACAAGCTTTGAACCTGCAGGGGATGCATGTCTTCTATCTTCAAAATAAAGATCAACATCAGGATTCTGATGTATATGTTCCCACCACTTTTCTCCCACAGGAGCCACAAGGCAATTATGTTTCTCTGCAAGCTTCCTATATCTGGCAGACATTTCGGGCTGAAACTCTTCATTGCCCTCTTCAGTCCATGTCATATAATAGCAAGGTACTGCCTTAGTTTGTCTTATCCATTCCATGATCGTGTCGGCTGCTTTTTCCATGACATCAAATTCGCCCATAGGATGCGCTACATGCTGTAATATAACAAAATCATAGTCTCCGAAGAGGATATTAAACCTTGTCTGCTCGTTTTCAGCATGATAATCAAGCCCCATTCCGCCCTTTGTCAGCATGGTTACCTGCATATCAATTCCGTGCTCGGCGCAAACATCCCGGAATATCTTTGGCATATCATTGTAGTAAGTGTGGCTGTTCCCAATAAAAAGTGTTCTCATATAGTTCCTTTCCCGTCCCCCTAGTCCATACTTGATTATATCCAATAAATAAGCCCATCAAAAAGGCCTGTGGTGGCATCTGTCCAAACTCGACCTTGCTGATGTTCATCGCCTCATCATAATTCATTTTTTCGTCAACCTAATTATTTAGAAAATCGCCGGAATAACTTTTTCCTCAATAAATTCAACCCTGTCAAAAATCCTTGGCTTAAACGTACCAGTCATTCCAACAGACAAATTCTTTTCTTTGCTCACATAGATAATGTTCCCACTATCGCCGATTGCTGCGTAAACCTCTCTGTCTTCAAAGGGCTTGTACCACAAAAAACCGTACTCCATATTGCCAAATCTCTCGCCAAGCTTCTGATAAGGCGTGATCATCTGACTGATCCAATCCAATGATACAATCTGCTTTCCATTGAACTTTCCTTCGTTTAAGACCATGGCACCGATCTTCGTCAGGTCTTTTCCCGAAGCACAAAGCCCCCAGCCTGCTGTAACTGTATCCTGAGGATCAGAGTACCACTCATTCTTACGAGGACCTTTATTCATGAAGAAATCGAACTGATCCTCTTTGCTACTGTCACCATGAATGGTGTGCTCTGGGATTCCCAGCGGAATAAAAAGATTCTTATTGGCAAAATCAATACATTTCTCCCCAGTGGCACGCTCAATTATTCCAGCAAGAATCTGGATTCCAAGGGTTGCGTATCTAAACTCTCCAGTTATTCCGCTGCGGCCGCCAAGATAATCCAGTATGGCCTTTGTCCAATCATCTGAAGTACACACCTTTTTCCAGGGTTCAGACTTACCCTTATAGGGCGCAGTCATGGTTAGAAGGTGACGTATAGTAACGTCGTATATTGTCTTTTCGCCCCTCTTGACCTGATAATCTGGGAAAAAAGTTAAGACCTTTTCATCAAGGCTCTTGATTGCTCCTTTATCAACAGCAATTCCCGCAAGTATTCCCATGACACCTTTAGTTACTGAATTGACGTTGATGGCATCTTCACTCTTGAACCCGCGCCAACAATCTTCATATACAAGCTCTTCACCTCTGATAGCGCAGATCTGACATATATTACTCTCGTTTCCTTTACTTTCAGCTATAAACTTGTGCAGCTCTTCTCTATTCACTTTTAGCCTCCTATTAGGAAAAAAATGGACGTCCTAATAAAAGGCTAATTTAATTAAAAATTGTTTTCAAGTAAAATTTTGAATGCCATATCATACATATCTCTGGCATCTACAGTATTTCTGATGTATGTAGGGTCATCAGCTTCGTATCTGACATATTTTTCTACTTCTTCTATAAGAGCCAGATAACAAACAGCAAGCGCATATCTGACCTCTGTTTCCTTGGTCAGTTGGATTTTCTCCTCAGCCATCTCATTATAAATATCAAGCTCCTTCTGCTTGTCAGAAAGAGGTGATTTCTGACCGGGTCCGAGCGTGATAAAGTCTGCAACAGGATCGCCCCAGAAACCGCGCTCTGGATCTATCCAGCAGATCTTCCCTGTTTGAGCATTATAGAGAACATTGCTGTCCCAGAGATCAAAATTGACCATGCGACAAGGAACCGCTCTTAGAAGACTCTCATATTTATCTATAAAGCTTATAAATATCTCTCCATCTGGTGTTTCATGGCCAAGCTCCTTACAGTCAGCAACGAGCCTCTCCGCCATATCCTTAAGTGCCTCATACCACGAAGGCTTAAGTCCCGCCTGCTTATATCCAAACCCATCATTGGTAATTCTGTGAATCTTAGTAAGCATGCCGATCTTCTGCTTCTGAACTTCTGCATATTCCTCATCAGAGAAGTTCATTGCCCACAAAGGCTCGCCCTCCATCATCTCCATGATAAAGCAGTTGCTCTTGATAATATTCTTGGAAAAGTCAGATGCAATAACCTTAGGGCAGAGAATATCAGTCTTGTCATGCATTTGTGAATACCAGAAAACCTCGGATTCCATCATGTTTTTTTCATAGCTAAGAACCTTGGCATTATCCGGAGGCGCTATCTTAAGCGCATAGCTTATGCCATCATCACATGTGACCTTGTAAGCAGCATTGAACTCGCCATTTCCCAAGGCGAAAATTTCAGTTACATTGCCAACCTTATGAAAAGAAAAAAGTTCTTTGATCTCAGCTTCTGAAGCCTCATATTTTGTCTTACTCACAGCCATTTTTCATGTCTCCTTCCACCTTTCACAACGTCCTGGCTGAACAATCCGTCACGATTACAGTAGAAATATATCTTCCGTACTCCACTAATCTTGAATCTAGCCTCAGCTTCTCCTTCCGGGTAAAGTTTCACCATCTGACATCGATCTGAAGATACCGCCGCAATGAAGGAAACGTAATGGATCTTGCTCATTTCATGGTCAATCCTGACAAAATACTCATCCTCCACACGCTCGATAAAGATCATATGATGTTCATCTGTATGTTCTACCTCTGCAGGCAAAAGCTGAATCCCGTGACAAAGAATAACCGTCTCACCCATGCTGTGGATTACATTTCCACAAACAGGACAGATATAAAACTTTGACCGCATCATATTCGCCGACACATTGGCATTTTTAATCTGATGTCCTGAGATTAACTCCGGCACCGATATTCCAAATGCGTCCGCTATCGGCTCCAAAAGCGTGATATCCGGATATCCTTTCGCTGTTTCCCATTTTGAAATAGTCTTGTCGCTCACTCTCAGGATCTCGGCAAGCTGAAGCTGTGTCATATTCCTCTGTTCCCGCAGTTTCTTAATGGTCGAGCCTGTAATATACTGATTCATTTTATTTCCTCCCGTAATATCATTTTCATAAGCAAATGATATTTCGCCGGAAGCCTCATAACAACCTACGGAAAGTAGAGTCTGTCATTCGTCTCTTATATTGGTTGCATTCATAGTCTACATAGTAAATAAGGCTATCTTTAACAATCCTCTCGGAATCTTCATCAATGGAAAGCATAAGCGGAATTCTTATTCCTGCATCTTTCAACCTTCTATAATCGTTTTTTTCCGCTTCAATCTTGTCCATTTCATCCTCTTCTATATTTCTGAATCCAGTCAACAGCAAAATCCACAAGTCTTTGTTGATTCATTAAGGTAGTTCGGCATTTCCAATCATGGCTTTGTTAACAGCATTGCTCTGTTCAAAAGCTTCTCCTATCCGGTCAAAATCCTCACCATCAACAAAA
>JAFPVA010000254.1 GCA_017413105.1 Butyrivibrio sp.
AGATGAAATTTCAGAAATCCGCACTTGCTGCGGGTTTCGTGAGAGCATGATTCAAGAGTCAACCAAGCCCTGCGACGTTAGTCGCCTTCAAATGGCTTGGTTGATACATTCTTGGATTTTATATCCAAGAATGTATGATATTTTGAATGACACATTTAGGATGATTGAAAATAAGCCCTCCGACTTACGTCGAAGGGCTTATTTGTCACTTGTATCATATTTTCCAGACCCCGCAGCAAGTGCGGATTTCATGATAACATTCTTAGAATTCTGTCTTTGAAAGGAAGCTTTCAACCTTTCCCCAATAATTCAAAGGGTCTCTTACAACGCCCTCAATGTGTCCGGCTCCAAGAATCATGCAATACTGCTTGGGACAAGTGGCTGCTTCATATAGCCTTGAGCACATCTGAGGATCGATGTAGGTATCATCGTCGCCGTGCATGAAAAGTGTAGGAGTCTTGGACTTTTTAACTGCCTCTATAGGCTTAACGTCGTTAATATCAAAACCTGAACGGATAAGAATTACTATTCTTGCCAGTATGATCGCAATAGGTGTTGGAACAATTGAACCTTTGTAGCTCTTATATGTATCAACAAACTGCTCTCTAAGAGTTGAATAAGCACTGTCTGCTATGGCAGCTTTTACATTTTCAGGCAGGTTCTCACCGGTTGTCATAAGAGTTGTTGCTGCACCCATGCTCATACCATGCAAAAGAATATGCGCTTCCGGATCTCTTTTTATTATCCAGTAAATCCACTCAATTATATCCAGTCTGTCATCAAGACCGTATCCGATATATTTTCCCTCACTTTTTCCAAAGCCTCTAAGGTCAGGAAGCAGGCAGTTTATGCCCTTTTCAAGGTAGTGTCTGGCATAGACACCGTTAGTTTCATGATTATCCCAGATTCCATGGATAATGAGAGCATATTTGTGGGACTCTTCCTTGGCAGGAATAAAGGATGCATGGAGTTTGGCCTGATCCAGGGCATCAATGTACATGTCCTGTCTGTCAGGGTGATTTCTCACGAACATGCGCCCCTCAGTTATGGATTCATCAAAATCCTTATCATCGTCCGTGTGCTGATGAGGAACGGAAGTTATCTTGTAGATATAATCAGTAAAGAAATAGGTTCCTCCAAACAGCGCAGAGAAAATACCCAGTTTCAATAATGTATTCTTTTTTGCCATATATGAACTCCAATCTGAATAATCAAGTTGTCTTGATATTTATATCATATCATTATTTGAATAGAAAATAGCAACTTTTATATTTTCTTTTTATTCTGTATGCTTTAACATTATTTATGTAGCGTTAAACTATTTTAGGGGTGCTTGAATGAAAACTAAAAAAATTGATAACAAAGTACAGGTTTGTATTGACAGAGATTTTGCCATAAGCAAAGTCGACGAGCGTATTTTTGGCTCTTTTATAGAGCATCTTGGACGTGCAGTTTACGAGGGTATCTATCAGCCCGGCAATAAATTTGCAGACAAGAACGGCTATCGTAAGGATGTAATGAAGCTTATTCAGGAAATAGGTGTTCCTATTGTAAGATATCCCGGCGGAAACTTCGTTTCATCTTTTAACTGGGAAGACAGCGTTGGTCCTAAGAAGGACAGACCTCGCAGAATCGAGCTTGCATGGGGCGTTGTCGAGACCAACCAGTTTGGTCTTGATGAGTTCATGGACTGGTGTAAAAAGTGCAAGACCAAGCCTATGTATGCTGTAAACCTTGGTACAAGAGGAATCGATGATGCCAAGAATGTTGTGGAATACTGTAACAGCAAGGGCGGTACCAAATATGCCGACATGAGAATCAAAAACGGAGTAAAGGATCCCTATGGAATCAAACTCTGGTGCCTTGGTAATGAGATGGATGGTCCCTGGCAGACAGGACACCTTACCGCAGAGGAATACGGCCGTAAGGCAGATCTTGCAGGTCAGATCATGAAGCTGGTTGACCCTACGATTGAGACTGTCGCATGTGGCTCTTCTGGTCTTACAATGCCCACCTTCGGAAACTGGGAGAGAATCGTGCTTGAAAGTGCATACGATAATATTGATTATCTTTCACTCCACCAGTACTATGGCAATCAGGAAAATGACACACCTAACTTCCTTGCAAACAGCGTAGCAATGGATCAGTTCATCAGCCAGGTTGTGAGCATCTGTGACTATGTTAAGGCAGTTAAGAGAAAGAAGAAGGATATCAACCTCTCCTTTGATGAATGGAATGTATGGTATCACTCCAATAACGTTGAGATTGAGAAGTGGTCTGAGCATCCACATCAGCTTGAGGACGTTTATAACTTTGAGGATGCGCTCCTTGTTGGATCAATGCTCATCACAATGCTCCGTCATGCAGACAGAGTAAAGATTGCATGTCTCGCACAGCTTGTTAATGTTATTGCGCCTATCATGACTTCTGATACAGGCGCATGGAGACAGACTATCTTTTATCCATATATGCAGACCAGTGTTTATGGAAGGGGCGAAGTTCTTAACACAGTAGTTAAGGTTCCTACCTATGAATCCAAGCACGGCGATGCACCTTTCGTTGACTGCGTTGTTGTATGTGATGATGAAAACGAGACAGTAACACTCTTTGCGGTTAACAAGAATCTTGAACAGGATTTCGAGCTTACCTGCGACCTCAGACAATTTGCTGATTACAAGGTTATAGAGCACAGTGTACTTACACACACTGACCTCAAGGCTGAGAATACTGAGAAGAATCCCGACAATGTTAAGCCTGCGGACTTCACCAAGAATTCCAAGGTTACAAAGGGCGTTCTTAGCAGCACACTCCCTGCAAGAAGCTGGAATGTAATCCGCCTCGCAAAGTAAAAAATAACACATATATTTGCGATCCAGATAGTTCGCAAGTATATGTGTTTTTCTTTATCTTTTTTAATCAGCAGTTCCCGGTGAAAACATTTGTAAGGTTGTTTTCAGCTATATCCTTTAGCTTATAGATAAGGGAAACATCCGTAGCAGGAGTATCGGTCATCATAAATCTGGGAAAATAACGGGAAAGGTGGAGAGCAATTTCTTCTCTGCCCTTTCCGTTTTTTAATGTGGAAAGCCATAAAGACAACTCTTTTATCTCTTCTTCTGTGTCATTGTAGCCGGGAACGATAAGAGTTGTTACTTCCACATGGCTTGTTTCTGCCGCCTGTTCTATAAAATTCATGACAAGCTTCCTGTCACCCTTAAGTATATCCGTGTAGTAGGAATCGGTAAAACCCTTCAGGTCTATGTTCATGGCATCTATGTTAGGGATAACGGCCTTCGCAATCTCATCAGTAACATTTCCGTTTGATACAAGAACCGTTTTCATGCCAAGCTTATGAACTTCCTTTGAAGCATCAATTACATATTCGTATCCCACAAGGGGCTCATTATAAGTAAAAGCCACTCCAATATTACCCTGCTCCCGGTATTCATAAGCAATCTGTGCAAGCTCCTCCGGGTCTATATATCTTGTTTCATAAGGATATTCTTTTCCAAAACCATAAGATATCTCGTGGTTCTGACAAAAAGGACACCTTAAATTACAGCCGTAGCTTCCCACAGATATTATCTTTGAGCCGGGGTAAAAGAGATTAATCGGCTTTTTTTCTATCGGGTCAAGAGCTATTGAAGTTATAACACCGTAGTTATCACTCTTAACAACACCGTTTTCACATTTTCTGGCTTTGCAAAGCCCCAAATCCCCTTCACTTAAATTGCAGCTATGATGGCAAACATTACACCTTGGCATAGTGTACCTCTGATATTTTAAACTCTTTCTGAATAATTACTGATATTCTCGCAAAGCCGTGCTCCAGGAATCCTGATCAATAGTGCCTTACCACTTCAAACCGCTCAAGGCTGTAATCCTCATCCTCTGTAATCCCTGCTTTCTGGCAGGCTATATCAATCTGCTGCTCAATACTGTCCACACCATCGAGATTTGGTAAAAGAAGTCCTCTCTTCCTGCCACTTGTGACAATGACCCCATATTTCTTTACATCAAGTTTGTCAGGGCCATCTATTGGCTCAGGTTCATCAAGGACATCCACCGTCATTTCCAGATATGGAAGCTCGGATTCCCTTATCATAGGAAATCTCGGGTCATTTGCCCCGGCGCTTATGGCGTTTTGCATTATCTCGTCCGCTACACATCTGCAGGTTGGAAGTATTGTTCCTATGCAGCCCCTCAAGGCCCCGTCCTTATGTATGGAAACAAAAGCCCCTGCCTTTGTCTCAAACATTTTCCGGTCCATGTCTTTCCATTTATCAGGGTCAAGGTCTGCTCTGGTTATTCTTTTTCCCGTAGTAATAAAGTTTTCCAGGGAAAACCTTGCAAGTCTTACGTATGAATCCTCATTTTCCCTCTGTTTTCCCAGATTTTCCTCCTTCTTTTTTCTCCAGGAAGAAAGAAAATGTCTGCTTTCGTCTTTTTCACCCACCTCAAAAGTGCATATTCCATAGCCAACTCCAAAAGTAGCCTCGTGAGAAAGCTCTTTTGCCCTGACTGAAAGTCCATCCAGAGCGCCTGCCATCATGACAAAAGACCTGTGGCCACACTCCGCTGCCTTCTCGCAGAAAGTTTCATCAAAATCAAGAAGCTCTTCAAAATTCCCGCTTCCACAGACCCTCATTACTCTTTCATCATATTCCGGAGCTTCCTTGGAAAATCCGTAAGGTCCATCTTCCTTCATTTTATGTGCCAGATCTCCACTGGCTACATAAACCACTCTTCTTCCGGTGTTATCCACAGCCTTCTGGATTATCTGTCCCATTTCATAGTGAAGAGGAAGTGATAGTCCTGAAAGTCCGATCCTTATAAGCTTATAGTCCTGATATTCCCTGTTTATAAAATACAGAGGAATCATGGTTCCGTGATCAAGAGTGCTGTCTCTTTCTCCCAGGGTTCCTGCAGGAAATTCCTGAATATCAAAATCATCTTTTCCCGCCCCGCCACTGTACGTATCTGCAATATGGCATATTTCCTGCACAAGTTCAGTGTCATAGGAAACATCAAATTTTACGCTTCCTGCAGAAAACCGCCCCATGTTTCCCTTTGCTCCTCTGCCGGGTGAGATATGAAAATAGTCCGAATACATTATGCTGTGAGGACTTGATATGATAATGGTGTCCGGCGCAATTTTCGCTATTTCCTTTGCCACCTCCATATAAGCCCTGGTTGTGGAATCTATCTTTTTTTCTTCTCCTTTTCCTACCTCCGGCAGGATAATAGGCGGATGTGGGACCATAAAAGCACCGAGAATTGGCATATTTCCTCCTAAAGTTTATAACTATGCAATAAAAACACACTAAATAGTGATATAATTATAACATAATCATATAAAACTTTATGGAGGAATCTATCATGTGGAGTAGAAAAGAAGTAAAAGCAAAAGGAAAAGAAAGTTTTAAGAGAAACTACTGGAGATCAGTTCTGGTAGCATTTATTTACACTCTGTTCTTTGTTGCTACGGGTACTGCAACCTATAAAAACAAAGATGAAATCACTTCCAGCTTTAATTTCTCAGATGACCCCTCTGCTATAGCAATTGCTTTGCTCGTTCTTGGAATAGTAGGAGTTATCCTTCTTGTTATTGTTGTTGTTGATATATTCCTGTTAAATCCTCTGGAGGTTGGATGTAACAGATTCTTCCTCACAAATCTTGATAGTAATGCGCAGCTTTCAGAAATGGGGTACGCCTACAAGAATAACTACATTGCAGTAGTTGTTGGAATCTTTCTCAGGGATCTGGCAAAAGTTTTAGGTATTATATTATTTGTTATTCCCGGTATAATCCTGGCTTATTCCTACAGACTGGTGCCTTATATCCTTGCTGATGATCCTACAATCGATGGCGTCACAGCCCTGAAGAAATCAAGAATGATGATGAAGGGACATAAGTGGGCAACCTTCGTTTATGACTTATCCTTTATTTTATGGAATATCCTTGGTGCCATAACCTGCAATATTGTTAACATCTTCTATGTACATCCTTACAAGTACAGCTCAAATGCTGAGCTTTACAGAACTATCAAAAGATGTAACTGATGCGCCTTAGTTGCAGGAAAAATTGTTACTGTTCAGACAGAAATGCGCACTCTGCTGCGCATTTCGTGAGAAAATGAATCAGGAGTGAGCGCATTCCTTCGACGAAGTCGATATGAAATGAATGCGCGAATTCGTTACTGGAGCGAGCTGAAAGCGAGTGAACAGTAACGAAAAATTCAGTGTATGAATAAAGACCATGAAGCGATAAACTTCATGGTCTTATTTTTACATTGCTTTCTTCATGCTATGTACATATTCGCCGATATACTTAGGCGCTTCTTTTCCATGCTTCTCCAGGAGTTTGATGATAGCAGAACCTACAATAACACCATCTGCCTTTGCTGAAAACTTTGCTGCCTGCTCAGGCGTAGAAATTCCAAATCCAATTGCACATGGTACATCTGAGTTCTGTCTTACCAGAGAAACCATTGAATCAAGGTCTGTTGTAATATTACTTCTGGTTCCTGTAACTCCAAGGCTTGATACAATATAGATAAAGCCTGAAGCTTCTTTTGCAATCATTGCAATCCTGTTCTCAGAAGTAGGCGCAATAAGGGAAACAAGGTCTACTCCATATTTTACACAGACGTCATTAAACTCGTCTTTTTCCTCAAAAGGAAGATCCGGAAGAATGATTCCGTCAATGCCTACTTCACTGCATTTTTCTATAAATTCTTCTGCTCCGTAGGAAAAAACAACATTTGCATAGGTCATAAATACCATCGGAACAGTTACATCTTTTCTAAGATCAGGAACAAAATCAAAGATCTTATCAGTGGTTATCCCTCCCTGAAGCGCTCTCAGATTTGCTCCCTGTATTACAGGACCTTCAGCTGTCGGATCAGAAAAAGGAATTCCAAGTTCAATAAGATCAGCTCCGTTATCTGCAGCTGCCTTTACAGCCTCTTTTGTAGTCTCAAGGTCCGGATCTCCACAGGTTATAAATGCGATAAATGCTTTCCCATTGGTAAAAGCGTTTTTAATATTACTCATACTGATATCTCCTCTTACTCATCCTCACCGATTGTTGTATCGCCTCTGTATCTTGCGATTGCAGCGCAGTCCTTATCTCCTCTTCCGGAAATTGTGATAACTATTATCTTGTCCTTATCCATTGTAGGAGCCAGTTTCATTGCATAAGCCAGAGCATGTGATGACTCAATTGCAGGTATGATTCCCTCTACTTTTGAAAGATATTCAAAAGCATTTACTGCTTCATCATCTGTGATAGCAACGTACTCAGCCCTTCCGGTATCGTGAAGGTATGCGTGCTCAGGGCCAATTCCCGGATAATCAAGGCCGGCAGAAATTGAATAAACAGGAGCTATCTGTCCATATTTATCCTGGCAAAAATAGGATTTCATTCCATGGAAGATGCCAAGTTTTCCGGTATTTATTGTAGCTGCTGTCTCAAAGGTATCTATTCCTCTTCCTGCTGCTTCGCAGCCGATAAGCTTAACTTCCTTATCTTCAATGAAGTTATAGAAGCTTCCCATGGCATTTGATCCACCACCAACGCAGGCAATAACTGCATCAGGAAGTCTTCCCTCTTTTTCCAGAATCTGTTCCTTTATCTCTTTTGAAATAACAGCCTGGAAATCTCTTACTATTGTGGGGAAAGGATGAGGTCCCATTACAGAGCCAAGGCAGTAGTGGGTATCATCAATTCTTGATGTCCACTCCCTCATTGCCTCAGACACTGCGTCCTTAAGGGTTGCGGTGCCTGTTGTGACAGGTACTACACTTGCTCCGAGAAGCTTCATCTTGTACACATTAAGAGCCTGTCTCTTTGTATCCTCTTCACCCATGTAAACAACACATTCCATTCCGAGTAAAGCTGCTGCTGTCGCTGTTGCAACACCATGCTGGCCTGCTCCTGTCTCGGCTATAAGTCTTGTCTTTCCCATCTTTTTTGCAAGAAGAGCCTGCCCGAGAACGTTGTTTATCTTGTGGGAACCTGTGTGGTTTAAATCCTCGCGCTTTAAATAAATTTTTGCGCCTCCAAGGTCCTTTGTCATTTTCTCTGCATAGTAAAGCCTTGAGGGTCTTCCTGCATAATCGTTCAATAATTCAGTTAATTCCCTGTTAAACTCAGGATCATTCTTGTAATGATTATATGCTTCTTCAAGCTGTATTACTGCATTCATAAGAGTTTCAGGGATATACTGACCACCATGTATCCCGAATCTTCCTCTTGAGTTACTCATTCCTAATCCTCCTCGCGGCGTTTACAAAGCGCCTCATCTTATCTATGTCCTTGATCTTGTTAGTTTCAATTCCGGAGCTGACATCAACAGCATAAGGTTTTAAATTTTTAATGGCTATTTCAACATTGTCCGGATCCAGCCCTCCGGCTAAAAATACTTCTTTTCCAAGACTATCCATTTTGTCTTTTACAATGTTCCAGTCAAAGGTACTACCTGTCCCCATCCCTGAATCCAGAAGATAATAGTCTGCGTTTTTACAAAGAGAAGAGGAAAAAGAGCTTTCATCTTTGATCTGTATCGCTTTTATCACCGGAACTGATGCGTCTTTTTTTAGCTTTTCTATGTATTCGTCTGTCTCACTTCCATGAAGCTGAATAATATCAATGATCCTGTCATCAACAAGTCTTTTTATGAATTCAATATCCTCATTCACAAAAACTCCTACGGTTTTTATCTTAGGTGAAAGATATTCTTTTAAAGTCTTTGCATCTTCAAAGGTTACGTTTCTTATACTCTTTTTAAAGAAAACAAATCCCACATAATCAGGAAGAAGCTCATTTACTGCCTCTATATCTTCCTTCCTTGAAAGCCCACAGAGTTTTATTTTTGTTTCACTCATGCTCATTAAATCCTCTGTTATGTACTTATGTGATCATCATCTGCAGCTTAGTTTTATCTCCTGGATAAGAGCTTTTTTGTCAGCAGCTCTCATCAGCATCTCTCCTACAAGAACTGCATCTGCTCCCATTTCATAAGCTTTTTTTGCATCCTCGGGACTGGCTATTCCGCTTTCTGATACAAATAGAACATCCTTTGGAATCATGTTCCTGAGTCTTAAACTGTTGTTCGTATCTACCGTAAAATCTTTAAGATTCCTGTTATTTACTCCAATTATTTTGGGAGCAACATTAAGTGAAAGGCTCTCATCTATCTCTCTTTCATCATGGGCTTCCACAAGGGCTGATAGTCCAAGTTCATTGCACAAAGAAAGATAATCCTCAAGCTGTTTGTTATCCAGTATTGAGCAGATAAGAAGTACTGCTTTTGCACCAAGAACCTTTGCTTCGTAGATCATGTATTCATCTACAGTAAAGTCCTTGCGGATACATGGTGTATTTACCTCTTTTGCTATCTCTTTTAAATATTCATCAGAGCCAAGAAACCACTTAGGTTCTGTCAGGACCGAAATACAATCCGCTCCTGCAGCTTCATAATCCTTTGCGATTTCCAAATAAGGAAAATCAGGAGAAATAAGTCCCTTGGAAGGTGATGCTTTTTTGCACTCACATATAAGTGATAATCCCTGTCTTCCAAGGGCCTTTTCAAAATCAAAGGAGCCGTAAGGAAGGGTTTCGGCTTCTCTTCGGATAGTTTCAAAGGAAATTTTTTTCTTTGACTCAGTCACTCTTTCTTTTGCATAGGCTGCAAGTTCATCAAGAATCGTTGCCATTTTTTCTCCGGTATTATATATGTTTATGAATTACTTACTTCAACAAGCTTGTTTAATGTTTCTGCTGCTTTTCCGGAATCAATTATTTCTGCTGCAAGCTTGATTCCGTCAGCAAGGCTTTCTGTCTTTCCGCCGATGTAAAGTGATGCACCTGCATTCATGAGAACAGCATCACGCTTTGGTCCTTTCTCTTTTCCTGAAAGAATATCTCTTGTGATCTGAGCATTTTCCTCAGGTGTTCCTCCTACGAGATCCTCTTTTTTGCAGGTCTTAAGACCAAAATCTTCCGGATGGATTGTATAAGATTTGTACCAGCCATCCTTGATCTCGCATACAGTTGTTGGTGAACTCATGGAAATTTCATCAAGTTTGTCCTGTCCATATACTACCATTCCTCTCTTTACTCCCAGATTTACCAGAACCTGTGCAAGAGGTACTACTAGGTATTCATCATAAACACCAAGAAGCTGCATTGAAGGCTTTCCAGGGTTTGTAAGAGGTCCAAGGATGTTAAATACTGTTCTGAATCCTAGTTCTTTTCTTATTGCTCCAACATATTTCATTGAAGTGTGATATTTCTGAGCGAAGAAGAAGCACATTCCGACTTTCTCAAGAAGTTCAACACATTTCTCAGGACTCTGGTCAATATTAACTCCAAGAGCTTCAAGGCAGTCAGCTGTTCCACATTTTGAAGAAGCTGCCCTGTTTCCGTGCTTTGCAACCTTCATTCCACCTGCTGCAGCTACAAGAGCTGATGTTGTTGAAATATTAAAGCTGTGAGCGTTATCTCCGCCGGTACCAACAATCTCAAACACATCCATTCCTGTTTCAACTGCTGTTGCATGCTCTCTCATTGCTGCAGCACAACCTGCAATCTCAGCTGTAGTCTCAGCTCTGGCACTCTTGGTTGAAAGAGCTGATAAAAAAGCTGCATTCTGAGTAGGTGTTGTCTCTCCACTCATTATTTCGTTCATTACAGCATAGGCTTCATCATAAGTAAGGTCTTCCTTGTTAACGATTTTTACAATTGCTTCCTTGATCATTTCTGTCTCCTTTTCATCTTTTGCTACTTTGTTTTCTGTTTCCTTTTTTAGTATTGAAAAAGCGTTCCGACTTATATCCTGTCGAAACGCTTTATTTTTCCACCAATCATTTGGAAAATAAAAAAGTCCTCGACAGAGAGTAAGTCTCTATCAAGGACGAATATACAAAAATCGTATGTCCGCGGTGCCACCTTGAATTCGTAGCATATACTACGCGCTTTATCAGGATACCGAATACTACATTTCGCTGTTGTAGTACTGATTCCCGTATCTTTCTTTTGAAAAACACAGGCTACATCATATCCCCGGCAACTAACGTATGCCCTACGTTGCAGAATACTCTGTGCGTTCTGATTGTGTGAAAAAGCACATTTGACTGCACCCTCGGCGGTCCATTTGAATATGTGTTTCTTACCTGTTCTCAGCTCCTCAGGCTCTCTGTGAAGGCATCATAGACGTTATTTCCGCTTCATCGGTTTAAATTATTAACTTGTTGAAAGTTTACATCTATTGAGTTTACATGTCAACAGTTTTTTTCAGCTGATGTTTCCCTTTATTCTCTGCAGATTCTCATCTGTTTCCTTGAGCATTTCTCTAAGGGAAAGATTCTCATCATGGCCAAACTCGCAGATTGAATACTGAAGGTGATTCATATATCTGGTATTATCCGTAAGCATTTTTGCATTCTGGATCGACATTTCCTCACGAATACTTTCAGATTTTCCCTGCTCGTCAGTTATCTGGATAACAGCAAATTCATCCCCACGGATTCTGCCATAAATGCTTCCTTCAAATACATCCTGAAGAATTCCGGCAACTCTCTTTACGGCTCTGTCGCCTTCATCGTGGCCAAACATGCTATTGATTCCCTTTAAGGATTCCATGTGGATATAAGCAACTATCGCAAATGTTCCGGGAACAAACTCTTCTTTTAACAGATCATAGGCCTTTGCAAAAAATCCTCGTCTGTTAAGACCACCTGTGAGATAGTCCTGATCTCCGATGTGATCAAGAACGGAGTCATCTCTTGCAAGCTCTTCCTGTACTTCATAAAGTTCCTTATTGGTCTTTTTCAGTTCTTTTTCAAGATAGGATACTCTTGAAGCTCCGGTAACAACACTAATCAGTGTTTCAAAGAAATAATCAGTAAGGAAATATTCCTTGAATTCCACAGCTAAAATTCCAAGCTGATGTTCATCTACATAAATATCTCCGGCAATCATTACAACCGGTTTGCCGCCTGAAAGAAATGAGAATATCCTGTCGGTGTCCACATATCTGTGAGTTTCGTTTGTTTCCGCAATCTCTCCGTCAATAAGTGCACTTTTAACACTTATCTTTTCCGGTTTCTCCCACCAGTACTTTGTGGTGTTTCTCTCCTTCTGATCATAGAGCATTATTCCACATGTACTTATCCCCTGACTCTTTGCAAGTTCTGCCAATGCCTCATAGGATTTTTCAATGGCATACTTACGATGCATAAGTGTATAGCTCACCTTTGACAGAACAGATGAAGCCTCGGATTCAGAAGTTTCTACAAAATTAAACTTTTGAGAAGCTTCACATTTTGGCAATGACTTATTATAAACAAAATATACCGCGTCACAGATAGCTTCGTATCCCAACTGCTCAAAATGATGGTTGTCTGTTTCAACTTCATTTACAGAATTAACATCAATATCCAGACCTTCCTGTTTTGTCAGAGTCAGAATAGGAACATTTTTAAACTTTTCTAAGAATGCTTTTTTCTTAAGTATTGGAGCTTTTTTCCCAATTCTGTCAATGTCTATGACAAGCGCAGCAAAATCTTCAGTATTTGAATAATCAAATACTGCCAAATGCTGATATTCGTATGGATTGTCTTCTCTATTATCTGTATTAAGGTACCTGCCCGGCAGAATAACAAGAGTAACATTCTTGTCTCTTGCTGCCTGGCTTGCACCTATACAGATTCTTTTTACTTCCTTATCCTCGAGCTCTGATACTAACAGTCCGATATTCATAAGCCCCTCATTTGTCTTATTCTTCGCTGTCTTCGTCTATATCACTCTTTTTATCTTCTTCAATCTCATCAGGAATATCATCTATGTTATCTATATCGTGATCTCCATCAGAAATCTTTTCTCTAACCTTTGCAATCTGTGCAACTGTGACACCCTTGTCAAGATTTATCATCTTAACACCGGAAGTTACTCTTCCGTGGATTGTTATCTCATCCATACGGAGCTGAATAATGATACCTGCATTTGTTATCATCATGATCTCGTTATCATCATTAACAGCTTTAACCCCGATTACATTTCCGGTCTTTTCGGTAATCTTATAGCATTTAACGCCCTTACCACCTCTGAACTGGCTATGGAACTCATCAAGTGTTGTTCTCTTTCCATATCCTCTTTCAGATACGATAAGAAGTGAATCTCCCTGAGAATCAAGCTGCATTCCTACAATCTCATCAGTATCATCAAGCATCATTCCGCGAACACCAATGGAGGATCTTCCTGTAGAACGAACATCACTTTCATCAAAGTGGATACACATACCATTCTTGGTAACAAGGAATATCTCTGCATCCTTAGATACAGTCTTTACCTCAATAAGTTCATCATCATCACGAAGAACTATTGCTACAAGTCCTGTCTTTCTTACATTTGAGAACTCAGTGATAGGAGTCTTCTTTACGGTTCCTTTCTTGGTAACCATAAACAGGCTCTTTTCCTCATCCTCAAAGCCCTTTACAGGGATCATGGCTGATATCTTCTCGCCCGGAGCAAGCTGCAACAGGTTTACAATAGCCATTCCCCTTGAAGTTCTTGAAGCCTCAGGAATCTGATATGCCTTAAGTCTGTATACTCTTCCTGTATTGGTAAAGAACATTACATAGTTATGTGTTGTAGTCATAAGGATATCTTCAACAAAGTCATTATCTATTGTTGTGATTCCCTTTATTCCTTTACCGCCACGATTCTGGGACTTGAAATTATCAATGGACATTCTCTTGATATATCCAAGATTTGTCATTGCAATTACTGTATTTACATTCGGAATCAGATCCTCAGTATCGATATCTGAGTCGTCATGTCCAATCTGAGACCTCCTGTCATCACCGTACTTTGCAGAGATTTCACTAATCTCAGTTCTTATAACTCCAAGAAGAACTTTTCTATCAGCCAAAATAGCTTTCAATTCCTCAATTCTCTTTAACAGCTCTGCGTGCTCCTGCTCAAGCTTGTCTCTTTCCAAGCCTGTCAGAGTACGAAGTCTCATATCTACGATGGCCTGAGCCTGAACATCTGAGAGACCAAAACGCTGCATCAACTGCTCTTTTGCAAGAGCTACTGTCTCGCTGCCTCTGATGATCTTAATAACTTCATCGATGTTATCAAGAGCAATCAGCAATCCCTCTAAGATATGATTTCTCTCTTCTGCCTTATTAAGGTCATATTTTGTTCTTCTGGTTACGACCTCTTCCTGATGAGCAATGTAGTGTTTAAGCATCTCTGTGATGCTGAGAATCTTTGGCTCATTGTTTACAAGAGCAAGCATGATGATTCCAAAAGAATCCTGCATCTGAGTGTGCTTGTAGAGTTTGTTGAGCATGATGTTAGGATTAACATCATTTCTGAGTTCGATAACGACTCTCATACCTTCACGGTCTGACTCGTCGCGAAGCGCTGTAATTCCATCAAGCTTTTTAAGCTTAACCAGCTCAGCTATCTTTGAAATCATATTTGCTTTATTTACAAGGTACGGAAGCTCTGTAACAACAATTCTGTTCTTGCCGTTATTCATTGGTTCAATGTTAGTTACGGCTCTTACAACAACTTTACCTCTTCCGGTCCTATAGGCTTCTTCAGCTCCCCTTGTTCCAAGAATGATACCACCTGTAGGGAAATCAGGAGCCTTAATGATCTCGAGTATTTCTTCAATCTCTGTTTCTCTGTCCTCAAGAACTCTGTTATCAATCATCTTAACAACAGCATTTACTACTTCTCTCAAGTTATGAGGTGGAATATTTGTTGCCATTCCAACCGCAATACCTGTTGTTCCGTTTACGAGAAGGTTAGGATATCTGCTGGGAAGGATAGCAGGCTCTTTTTCTGTTTCATCAAAGTTAGGAACAAAGTCTACTGTATCCTTGTTGATGTCAGCAATCATCTCCATTGAAATCTTAGTGAGTCTTGCCTCTGTATATCTCATGGCAGCTGCGCCATCACCATCAACGGAACCAAAGTTACCATGACCATCGACCAGACAATATCTCATAGACCAGGGCTGTGCCATGTTTACCAAAGATCCGTAAATAGAGCTGTCTCCGTGTGGATGATATTTACCCATTGTATCACCGACGATACGGGCACATTTACGATGTGGCTTATCTGGACCGTTGTTGAGCTCTATCATTGAGTAGAGAATTCTTCTCTGAACAGGTTTAAGACCATCCCTTACATCCGGAAGAGCACGAGAAGCTATAACACTCATGGCATAGTCTATATAATCTGACTCCATGGTCTTCTGAAGATCTACCTCTTTTATCCTGTCTGTTGTTGTTTTATCAAAAACATCATCTGGCATTTCATTGTTGATATTATTATTATCTGCCATTTTTTTATCCTTTTCCCTGATATTATTACTAAATTCTTATCTTAGAAAATATCAATATTCTTTACGAACTTAGCGTTTTTCTCAATGAACTCTCTTCTTGGCTCAACCTTATCACCCATAAGAGTTGTAAAGGTTACATCAATGTCTGAAGAAGACTCTTCATTCATATTTACACGCAAAAGAATTCTTCGCTCAGGATCCATTGTTGTCTCCCAAAGCTGTTCAGGATCCATCTCACCAAGTCCCTTATAACGCTGAATCTTATTGTTCTGGTCACGACCTACATCTGTAAGAATCTTGTCGAGCTCCTCATCTGAGTATGCATACCAGATCTTTTTATTTTTCTCAAGCTTATATAGCGGTGGTTGTGCAAGATAAACGTGCCCCTGCTTTATAAGTTCAGGCATAAATCTGTAAAGGAATGTGAGCATAAGAGTAGAAATATGCGCACCATCAACATCGGCATCAGTCATGATAATGATTTTGTCATAACGGAGCTTACTGATATCAAAATCATCATGGATACCGGTACCAAAGGCTGTAATCATTGCCTTAATTTCATTATTTGCATATATCCTGTCTACTCTTGCCTTTTCAACATTAAGGATTTTTCCTCTAAGTGGAAGAATTGCCTGAGTAGCACGGCTTCTTGCAGTCTTAGCTGATCCACCGGCGGAATCTCCCTCAACGATGAAAATTTCACAGTTTTTAGGATCCTTGTCAGAACAGTCAGCAAGCTTTCCGGGAAGTCCCATTCCATCCAAAGCTGACTTTCTTCTTGTGAGATCTCTAGCCTTTCTTGCAGCATCTCTTGCTCTCTGGGCAAGAATAGCCTTCTCTAGAATTTGTTTTGCAACATTAGGATTCTGCTCGAGGTAGTAGGTGAGCTGCTCTCCAACTATGCTGGCAACAGCTCCTCTTGCTTCAGAGTTACCCAGCTTCTGCTTGGTCTGACCTTCAAACTGAGGATCCTCGATCTTTACACTTATGATTGCTGTAAGACCTTCTCTTATATCCTCACCTGTAAGGTTTTCTTCGTTGTCCTTGAGCATCTTGTTCGCTCTTGCATAATCATTGAAGGTCTTAGTAAGAGCAGCCTTAAATCCTTCAAGGTGAGTACCACCTTCAGGAGTATTGATATTGTTTACGAAAGTATAAATACTCTCGTTGTAGGAATCATTGTGCTGGAAGGAAACCTCAACCTGTACGTTATTCTTGTTTCCATCAAAATACATAATATCTGTATAAAGAGGAGTCTTACTCTTGTTGAGATACTGAACAAATTCCTTTATTCCACCTTCGTAATGGAATGTCTGCTTTACGGGTTCCTCATCTTCTCCAACTCTCATATCTGTAAGAGTTATCTTAAGACCCTTTGTAAGGAAGGCCATTTCACGAAGTCTCTGCTTTAATATACTGTATTCAAAATCAGTTGTCTCTCTGAAAATTTCAGCATCAGGCTTAAAATATACCCTTGTTCCGGTCTGATTTTCAGGAGCGGTGCCAACTTCCTTAAGAGGATAGCATACCTTTCCTCTTTCATATCTCTGCTGATAAACCTTGCCGCCTCTTGTAACCTGAACCTCAAGCCACTCAGAAAGAGCATTAACAACAGAAGCTCCAACACCGTGAAGTCCACCTGATACCTTGTAGCCCCCACCGCCAAACTTTCCGCCGGCATGAAGAATAGTAAATACAACCTCAACACCGGTAAGTCCTGATTTGTGGTTAACATCAACAGGAATACCACGTCCGTTGTCCTGAACTATTATGGTGTTGTCTTTATTTATGGTAACTTCTATATGGTCGCAAAATCCGGCCAATGCTTCATCAACCGAGTTATCAACTATTTCATAAACAAGATGATGAAGACCTCTGCTGGCAGTAGTACCAATATACATACCAGGTCTTTTTCTTACAGCCTCAAGTCCCTCAAGAATCTGGATTTGATCGGCGCCGTATTTTACCGCTTCTTCGCTCATTTTTTGCTCCATTCCTTTTTGCTAGCTCTTTTAATTCTCGCTGCTCACCGTTCCTTCTGTAACTTTAAACAGCTTATCTATTGAAAATCTGTTATTAACAAATTCATCAAGTCCGGTACAGGTAATGATTGTCTGAATATCTCCAATTGTGTTTAAAAGATAATTCTGTCTGTTGCTGTCAAGCTCTGATAAAACATCATCCAATAAAAGAACCGGATTTTCTTTTTTTGCTTTTTTTACAATCTCTATTTCTGAAAGTTTTAATGAAAGAGATGCAGTTCTCTGTTGTCCCTGGGAACCAAACTTTCTGATATCGATTCCTTCATTCAAAGAATCATCAGCATTTTTTTTCTGAACAATGAAAGAAAAATCATCCTTATGCGGACCAACCGTGGTCTGCTTTGCATAAGAATCCTTCTGTCTTGCATTCTTCATTTTTTTCTCAAATTCATCAGCTCCCACGTTTGGCTCATAGTAAACCGAGAGGATTTCTTTTCCTCCTGTAAGCTTTTCATGGATAGGCCTTATTATTTCATTAAGATCTCTGATGAATTTTTCTCTAGTTTTGATTATGACGGATCCGTATTCGCATAACTGCTTATCTTGAACATCTAAGAGTACACTATTTTCAGGATGTTCAAAAAGATCCTTTAGAACCTTATTTCGCTCGATTACCAGCTTATTGTACTTAGAAAGACTATTCAGATATATCTGATCCAGCTGGCACAGCTCCATATCCATGAATCTGCGCCTCTCTGAGGGACCATTCTTAATAATACTTAGATCTTCAGGTGAGAAAAAAACTACATTCAACCTGCCAATTAGATCAGAAGCCTTTTTTATCTTCTGACCATCTATTGCAATTCCTTTAGATTTGTTCTTGCGAAGATGCATATCAACACGATATTCAGCGTTATCCTTCTCAAGGATAGTTCTGACATGTCCCTCTTCTTTTCCAAATCTTATTATTTCTTTGTCCTTACTTCCTTTATGGGATTTTGTTGTAGCTGAAACAAATATTGCTTCAAGAATATTTGTCTTTCCCTGAGCATTATCGCCATAAAGGATATTTGTTCCGCTGCTGAAATCTATCTTGAGGTTCTCATAATTTCTGAAATCAGCAAGCTCTAATGACTTTATTATCATCTCTCGATCATTACCTGTGTGCCATCATATTCAAAGATGTCACCTTCATATAATTTACGGCCGCGTCTCTCTTCAACTTCTCCGTTTACTTTTACAAGTCCTGCCTGAATGTCATTCTTGGCATCAACTCCGGAGCCTTCGAGACCTGCCTTTTTAAGAGCCTGTCCAAGCTTTATAAAATCATCATTTTCTCTGAGTTTAATTGTTTCCATCGTATTTCCTAACTAAAAAATCTTTTATCAGTCAACTGTTGTGAAGTTAACAGGAAGAACAAGATAAATGTATGAAGAATCCTTATCTCTGATAAAGCAAGGAGCTTTAGGATTAACAAGATAAATATCTACTATCTCATCCTCAATAACTCTCAAGGCATCAATAAGAAACTTAGGATTGAAACCAATCATAAGATCTTTACCCTGCTTATCTATATCTATTTCTTCATCCATGCTACCAATAGCTGAATTTATCTTAAGTTCAAGTTTTCCATCTGTTACAGAAACAATAACAGGCTTCTTATCTCCCTCTTTTACTAAAAGAGTTGCACGGTCTATACAATCAAGGAATTCTCTTCTGTTGATGCTTACCTTTGTCTCATAATCACTTGAAAGCATCTGGTCAATGCTGAAATACTCGCCTTCAATAAGTCTTGATACTACTGTTGTATTATCAAACTCAAAAAGAACATGCTTATCAGTGAAATAGATGTTAACCATCTTCTCGATACTATCACCTAAGATCTTACTGATCTCACCGAGAGCTTTTCCTGGAACAATTACTTTCTTATAAGCATAATTTCCGTTAAGTTTAACTTTTCTTATAGAAATTCTATGGCCATCAAGAGAAACAAGCTTTAAATTCTCTCCGTCAACTTCAAAAAGTTCTCCGGCCATCATCTTATTTGCATCATTCTCAGCTATTGAGAAAATAGTCTGCTGAATAACATTTCTCAAGGTGTACTGGGAAACAGAAACACCATCTATCTTTTCAATTGAAGGAAGGTAGGTAAAATCATCTCCCTTTCTTCCAATGAGGTTGAACTTTGCCTTTTCGCAGCTGATTGTTACTTTGTTATTTGAATCGGATTCAATAGTTACGTCGTTATCAGGGAGTTTTCTTACTATATCTACAAAAATCTTTGCATCTATTGCAATAAAACCTCTTTCAACAATATTACCTTCTACTATAGTCTGAATTCCTAACTCCATATCATTGGCAATGAACTTGATGATGCCTTCTGTAACATCTACAAGAATGCACTGAAGAACTGACATAGTAGTCTTAGAAGGTACTGCCTTAGATACAATCTGTAATCCGCTTACAAGATTAGACTTAGAGCAAACAAATTTCATTTATACACATACTCCCTTCGCGGTCATAAAATATAAAATAATTATAAATAAATAATAAAAACATTAATAATAGCTGTTGATAAGTGTAAAACCTATTCTATTATACAATTTATGGGGCTTTTTTACAAATTTTACCCTGTTGAAAACAAAAAATTTCATGTTGAAAATTAAAAAGTTATAAACAAGGCAAATTTTGATAAATGAGAGGGAAAAAAGTATTCCACCCTTAATCCACATCGTATCCCCTTATAAATCACAAGTTATCAAGAAAGTTATCCACAATTGTGGATATGTTTACAGATTTTGTGAATTATCATTATAAGGAAGGATTTAGTTTCTTCATTATAATATCAAGGTTCTTATTGAGCTCGTCATCAAAGGTAATCTGCTTTTTAATCTTACTGATACCGCTCATAACAGTTGTGTGATCTTTTTTACCAAGGAGCTTGCCTATTTCTTCCAGAGAAGCATCAGTATGTTCCCTGCAAAGATACATAATGATCTGTCTTGGAAGTACTATCTCAGAATTTCTCTTTTTGGAGAAAATATCCTCTTTCTTGGCTCCATACTGCTCACATACTGTATCAATAATGAGCTGAGGGGTAATAACCTTGGATTTATCAGGATAAATAATATCCTTAAGAGCTTCCATTGCATTCTCGAGAGTTATGTCAACTTTATTAAGCCTTGAATAAGCAATGATCTTGTTATAGGCTCCTTCAAGTTCTCTGATGTTTGATTTGATATTTGTAGCAATATAATTGATTACTTCATCATCGATAGTCTTGCCGTAGTTCTCAGCATTTTTTCTAAGAATAGCCATTCTTGTCTCATAATCAGGAGACTGGATATCTGCAATAAGACCCATTTCAAATCTTGAACGAAATCTCTCTTCAAGGGTCTCCATTTCCTTCGGAGGCTTATCTGATGAAAGAATTATCTGTTTGCCGGCCTGATGAAGCTCATTGAAAGTATGGAAAAACTCTTCCTGTGTAGATTCCTTGCCTATGATGAACTGAACGTCATCTACCATCAGTACATCAACAGTACGATATTTCTCACGAAGCTTGGACATATTCTCCGTACGTCCACTTCTGATGGATTCAATAACTTCGTTAGTAAACTGCTCTGATGTAACATACAAAACCTTTGCCTGATGATTGTGCTCCATGATGAAATGACCGATGGAATGCATAAGGTGTGTCTTACCAAGTCCTGGTCCTCCATACAGGAAAAGAGGATTGTAGGATGTTCCCGGAGATTCAGCTACAGCAAGAGAAGCTGAATGAGCAAATTTGTTGTTGCTGCCTACGACGAAAGTATCAAATCTGTATTTAGGATTAAGATTTGAATGATCATTACCGGTCTGATTTACAGAATGAACTTTCTGGTTTTCAATATTTTCTTCCTGTATATCTTCATTATTAATAATGTCCTTTTTAAGTACAAAAGAAATATCTACCATTTCTTCCAAAAACTCAGAAATGGTTACCTTAAAAAAGTCCTGGTAATTCTTACTGATGTACTGGAGTGTCATAGGATTATCCTGTGGAATAAGTATAATAACAGTATTATCCTGAAAACCATATACTGTAAGAGGATCAATCCAAGTTCTGTATGAAACATCAGTGATACCGGACTCAATACGTATCTGCTTTTTGATATTCTCCCAATTTTCTTTTAATCTGTTTGTGATTTCATTTGATGATTGCATGAAAAAACTCCCCAACAACGCGTAATTATAGACTTTACCTATTTTATATTAATTGGGGTTAAATATCAAACAGGCAATCCACAATCAGAAATTGTGGATAACTTTTTATTTTTTTAGAAAAAAAATTATAAAAAATTTCATTGTGGAAAAACCACATGTTTTCCACTTTAAGCTATCTACTGTTATAAATGGCTTAAATACTGGATTTATTAATATTATTCACTTCATTATGTACTATGTTTTCCACAAAAAAAATGAAAAATGTGGATAAAAAAGTATAAAAAACAGTAATCAACATGTTATCAACAAAATCAACATTTTGCTGTGGAAAACTTTTTTAAATACCACATATTGTTGATAAGTTTTTCTGAAAAAATTTTGTTTTTGTGGATAGCTTTTTAATGGGAGAATACGGCTTGACTGGGGCATATTTATTTATTATAATTATAAAGATTTTTTCCACACAGGATTGTAATCTGTAACTATTTATTAGCATATTTAGTGTTATGAATGGTTATGTACCTTAAATTTTTTGTTTTCAGATTAGATAAGAAGGAGGTGTTTACCTATGAAGATGACATTCCAGCCTCATAAGCTTCAGAGAGCCAGAGTTCACGGCTTCAGAGCAAGAATGGCTACTAAGGGCGGTAGAAAGGTTCTGGCTGCCAGAAGAGCAAAGGGAAGAAAGAGATTATCAGCATGATTTAAAGGCCGCAATTAATGTGGCCTTTTTTCTTCTTAATTAAAAGGATAATAAAATGCTTTTTTCAGAATCGATGAAAAAGACAAAAGATTTCCGTAATGTCTATGAGAACGGCAAGAGTTATGCCAATAAATATATCGTTTTGCATGTGTGGGAAAATGGCTGTTCTAAAAATAAGATCGGAATATCTTGTAGTAAAAAAATTGGGAACAGTGTTGTAAGGCACAGATTTGCAAGACTTGTTCGCGAATCATACCGACTACAGGAAAATGTATTCAATAGTGGTTTGGATATAGTAGTCGTAGCCAGAGCCTGTGCGAGAGATGCATCATTTTTTGATATTCAGGATTCTCTTATTAGCCTGGCAGGGAAGGCCCGCATAATGAAAAATGGCGGTGACGAATGAAACAATTACTTATTATAATGATCAAATTTTATAGGAAGTATTTGTCTCCATTAAAGAGAACAAAGTGTCCTTACATTCCGACTTGTTCGGAATATGGACTAGAGGCGATAGAGAAGTACGGAGCAATCAAAGGGGGACTTTTGGCCATCTGGAGAATTCTTAGATGTAATCCTTTTTCCAGTGGCGGATATGATCCTGTTCCGTAGTCTTTGTAGAGGAGGTACAAATTGTTAGGAGTTTTGTTAACCCCTTATGGGGGAAAGATTGTAGGACCTGTTGCTTGGTTTCTAGGTCATATCATGAACGGAATATTCAATGTACTTAATAAGATTGGTATTCCTAACATCGGTCTTGCTATCATTATTTTCACTATTGTTATTTATTTATGTCTTTTACCTTTGACTTACAAACAACAGAAGTTTTCTAAACTTCAGTCAAAGATGAGCCCTGAGCTTAAGGTTATTCAAGAAAAGTACAAGGGCAAAAAAGATAACGATTCAATGCTTGCAATGCAGGCAGAGACTAAAGAGCTTTATGCAAAGTATGGCGTTTCCCAGACGGGTAGCTGTCTTCAGCTTTTAATTCAGATGCCTATTCTTTTTGCTCTTTATCGTGTTATCTATTCAATGCCGGCTTACGTTACTATTATTAAGAATTCCTTCTATCCTTTAGTTGAGGAACTTCGTAATACTTCAGGTGCGGCAGATTTTCTTCAGACATTAAAGAGTGCGGCTATGTATAAGGGACAGTTCACAAATGAACAGTTCCTTGCAGGAAATACTGAGTATATTGAGAATACTTATATTGATGTTCTCAATAAAGCTTCAAGTGCAGATTGGACAAGTCTTTCAGATCAGTTCGGAAGTCTTTCATCATCAATTGATCTTACACATAATGCACTTAACAAATTCAATTCATTCCTTGGTCTTAACATAGGTGATAGTCCTATGTACATGATCCAGACTGCATTTTCTAATAAGCAGTTCCTTCTTCTTATTGGTGGAATAGCAGTTCCTGCTCTTGCAGCATTTACTCAGTGGATCAACACAAAGTTGATGCCACAGAACACTGATAACAATGGCAAGATTGATCCTAATGATCCATCAGCTCAGATGCAGCAGTCAATGAAGACTATGAATATCATGATGCCTATCATGTCTGCTTTCTTCTGTTTAAGTCTTCCTGCAGGTATGGGTCTGTACTGGATTGCCGGTGCTGTCGTAAGATCAATTCAGCAGATTGTTATCAACAAGCACATTGACAAGACTGATATTGATGCAGAGATTGCTAAGAATACTGAGAAGTATAAAAAGAAGATGGAGAAGATGAAGTCCTCTCCACAGATGAACATGTATGCAAACATGTCTACCAAAAATATCAGCAGTATAGCAAAGAATTCACCTGTTGCTACAGTTGATATGGATGAGAAGGTTGCTAATTCCCGTAAGGTTTATGAGAATAACAACATCCGTAAGGATTCTCTTTTAGCAAAAGCTAATATGGTAAAGGATTTTAATGAAAATATAAATAAGAAGTAATACTATTTTCTTTTGGGAGGTTGAGATGGAATTTAAAGAGTTTACCGCAAAAAATGTGGATGATGCTATAACAGAAGCTTGTGAGGAGTTTTTGGTTACAAGCGACAGACTTGAGTATGAAGTTATATCCAGCGGTTCTACAGGATTTCTTGGAATTAACGCAAAGCCTGCTGTAATAAAGGCTAGAATTAAAGAAGAAAATTCAGAGACAAAAGAAGTAAAAGAAACAAAAGTTGTAAAAGAAGAAAAAGAGCCTGTTAAGGAAGTAAAGAAGGAAGCTGTAAAGGAACCCGTTAAGGAGACTGTTAAAGCTGCTTCTGAGAAAAAGCCTTCTAATATCAACGTTGATGAATGCATCAAGAAAGCAAATGATTTCCTTAAGGATGTTTTCGGTGCAATGAATATGGAAGTTAATGTTAATACTAAGTTCAATACTTCTGATAACGTTCTCGATGTTGAGCTTAGCGGCGCTGAGATGGGAGTCCTCATTGGAAAAAGAGGACAGACTCTTGATTCTCTTCAGTACTTGATTTCTCTTGTTGTTAACAGAGATTGTGATGAGTATGTTCATGTAAAAGTAGACACAGAAAATTACAGAGAGAGAAGAAAAGCTACTCTTGAGAACCTTGCTAAGAACATTTCTTACAAGGTAAGAAAGACAAGACAGTCTGTTGCTTTAGAGCCAATGAATCCTTATGAGAGAAGAATTATTCATTCAGCTCTTCAGAACGACAGATATGTAACAACTCATAGTGAGGGTGATGAGCCATTCAGAAGAGTTGTTGTTACTTTAAAGAAATAAGATAGTTAATGTTCAGGCAGAAATGCGCACTCTGCTGCGCATTTCGTGAGAACTTGATGCAGGAGTGAGCGCATTCCTTCGACGAAGTCGAATTGGAATGAATGCGCGAATTGGTTACTGAAACGAGCTGCATGCGAGTGAACAGTAACATAAGATAATGATTAACCCCTTGAGTAATAGCTTGAGGGGTTTAATTAGTGCGTGCTCAACAATTAATAACCACTGATATTTACTGACTTTGCGGGCGATCCGTGAGATAATAGATGCAAGGAAATCATTACTTTTGCTTCAAAAACCTTGCACCTTTCGCGGAGAATCCCATGTACAAAAAGAATCAAAATCGTCAAATAACCCTCAAGGATTTCAATCAGCCACTTGGCCTGAAACTTGATCCTGAGAATAAATGGATAAAGAAAGCTGCCATGATACCATGGGATGCTATCGAAGAAGAATACGCTGACCTATTCCCATCTGGTTGTGGAATGCCTGCAAAACCTCTGAGGATGGCACTTGGTGCACTTCTCATTCAGAAGAAATATGACTATTCTGACAGAGAACTTGTAGAACAGATCCAGGAGAATCCGTATTACCAGTACTTCATCGGTCTTCCAGGATTCCAGCTTGAACAGCCATTTGCACCATCACTACTTGTTGAGTTCCGCAAGCGTCTCACTGATGAGAAACTTGCCGAGATCAATGAAATGATCATCCAAAACAATAAACATGACGATGACAACACTCCATCTGATAGTAATGGAGATAGCTCTGATAATCATGACGATGCAGGCAATGATAATGACGGAACACTCATCATTGATGCCAGCTGTGCACCTCAGAATATAGCCTTTCCTCAGGATGTTAATCTCCTGAACGAAGCAAGAGAAAATTTTGAAGAGATCATCGAATCTATCTGCTATGTGTACAACCTCAAACAGCCACGGATGTACAAGAAAAATGCCAGAAAAGATTACCTTTCTCTTGCCAAGAGCAAGAAGCGCACTTCAAAGAAGATTCGAAAGGCGATAAAGAAGCAGCTTCAATACATACGCCGAGACAGGAAATACATCGACTGGCTTTCAGACTATGGATACTGTCCTGATGAAAAGCAGATGGAACGCCTTGAGGTTCTGGATAAGCTTGTTGAACAACAACAGTACATGTATGACAACAAGACTCATACAGTAGAGAACAGGATTGTCAGTATATCCCAGCCATACATCAGACCTATTGTCAGAGGAAAGAGCAAGGCGCCTGTTGAGTTTGGCGCAAAGCTTGACCTAAGTGTAGAGAATGGTCTTGGCAGGATAGAAAAGATATCCTTTGAAGCTTACAACGAAAGCGAAGTGCTGATTCCAGCAATAGAGAACTACTACAAGCGTAATGGCCATTATCCCGAAAGAGTTCTTGCAGATAAGATTTACAGAAACAGAATCAATCTTGCTTACTGCAAAGAACGTGGAATAAGGCTTGCTGGTCCGGCTCTTGGAAGACCTGGCAAAGATACAGTAATCGACAAGCGTACAGAGTACATTGATAGCGTAGACAGAATTGAAGTTGAGCGTAAATTCGGATTATCAAAGCATAGTCACGGATTGGGTCTGATCATGACAAAGCGTGAGGATACCACCCGAAGCTCAATAGTGCTGTCAATCATCTCAATGAACCTGGATAGCCTGCTAAGGCTTTCTTTGTTCCAAAAACTGATTTTGATATTTTCAAGGTACAATTGTTGTTATATTTTATGCGAAAGCGTCGGCTGAAAAATTCAGCCAGTTGCTGAGCATACACTATTTAGTTAAAACATACTTTTTTACAAGTATATGATGACAAATCACCATAATAACTATAGGTGCAAGAACCCCTACAACCAAAGGAATCACCGGATGTAGACTATTCCTGATTAAAGCTGAACACAACCATGAGCATA
>JAFPVA010000255.1 GCA_017413105.1 Butyrivibrio sp.
GTCCCCTCGTTCCACCCAACCTCGTTCCACCAATTTAATCCGGAATCTTCATAGTGACCACGGTCCCGCCGCCGGTGCGGGTTCCGATATCTATGGTCCCTTTACAGAGGGTATGAAGGCGGAGCTGAACATTTTTTAACCCAATGTGTGGCTGATTATCATCAGGGATAGACGAGAAATCAACGATCTCATCCAGTGGAAAATCGATACCGTCGTTTTCAACCACTATCACATTATCCGGACCATCTTTATAGGTATGTATCCAGATATGAAGCGGCGACGAATCAGGATCCAGGGCGTGTTTTACCGCATTTTCAACGATGGGCTCCAAAGACAGGGGCGGAAGCCTGAAAGAAGAGTTCTGAATATCGTAATCAACGAAAAGAAGCTCCTCAAACCGGGCTTTAACCACTGCCAGATAAGCCTTGGTATGCTTCAGCTCTTCATCAAAGGTTATAAGTTTTTGCTGAGCAATTGCGTTAAAATTACCACGCAGATAAGTGGTGAAATCATCTACGACAATCTGGGCTTTTTTCGGGTCAATGGCGCATAGATAGTAAATATTTGAAAGCGTGTTGTAGATAAAATGCGGCCTCATCTGAAGATTTCTGGCTCTGAACTCCTGCTCCGAAAGCAGCATTCGTTGTTCAAGATGCGTGTCATATTCTTTTTTTGTAATGAATCCCAGCATGAGGAAGGCTGAAACAGAGCTTCCAAGCACAATCAGAAGTACCCCATAGGATATCATCTGGACCAGCATCGCAAATATCGGAATCAAAAGAAACATCAGGATAGCTTTAAATTCTGTTTCCGGAATCTTGTTTTTCCTGATAAAAACGCCGATGATATTGACGCACATTAAGAGCACCGGCGGAATCAAAAGCACCGGATAAAGAGCGCCGCGGTGATAGACGTTATCTTCAGTTATATAATAGATCACCGTCGTAAACTGGGTTATCACCAAAAGTATGTTATAGATGACCCACAACAACGTCACAACATATATCAACCGGCATCTGTAGGGTTCTTTTGTCAGATGAATTATATACATGGTTATAAAGGGCATCATAAGTGATGAGAAAAAAGATTCCAGGAAAACGGCAGCCTTGGATAGTTCCGCAAATTCTTTTCCCAGACATACTAGAGAAATCTGCGAGACCAGATCCGCCAGCGCATAGGCAATCATGATCATGAACAGGGAAAAGAAAAATCGCCTTACCACCTTATCTATGAAATGAACACGGAAGGTTGCAAGAAGGCCTGTAATCGAAATAGTTAGGCCTGAAATTACAATGGCAAAATTTATAAGGTCGACTGCATAGATCATTTTTATAATCCTTTTACCGGGTGACGGAGTTTTGACAGCTCTTTTTGCACATCTGAAAGATGCAGGGGCTTGGTGAGAAAACCGCTGGCCTCAGTCTGCCAGGCGTTCAGCGCGTAATCGGAATAATTGGTAAGAAAGATAACATTAGTCATGGGATTGATCTCAAGAAGGTTCCGGCACAGCTCAAGTCCACTGTTTTTCCCAAGCTCTATGTCAACAAATGCGATATTGATGCGGTTACTTTTGGCATATTCCAAAAGCTCGGTCACTTTGGAAAAACCGGTGATATTGGCTTCCGGCATTGCTTCGCTCAAAATCCCGATGGCTCCTTTCAGAAGGATTGTTTCGTCATCAATAATCACCACTTCAGGCAGGGCCTTAGAGTCATCCATTGCATTGGTGATGACTGATGCATCAACGTTCAGAGCTTTTATAAGCCTTGACAGTACCACCAGGTCGGGGATACGCCTTCCGTTTTCCCAGTTGGCAACGCTGGATCTGTTGACATAGAGCATGTCTGCAAGTTGCTGCTGGGATATCTGTCTTTCATTTCTGAGATTTTTTATCAATTCTCCAAATGTATTTGTCATAATGTATATTAAATTCCTTTATAACGATATCTTATAATTCAATGATACATCATTTCTTTATCCACAGTTAACATATTTCATATTTGTTTTATATACCTATAAAATGTTAATCAAATGTTTCAGAATGAAACTTTCTAAGGAAAAATGCACGGTTTAAAATATAATTAAGGGAAGTATGACATTCTTGGATATAAAATCCAAGAATGCATCAACCAAGCCATTTGAAGGCGACTATCGTCGCAGGGCTAGTTTGACTCTTGTTTCACTTTCTCACGAAACCCGCATCCAGTGCGGATTTCTGAATTCCATCTAAGAACATATGATATTTTTGCGAGCATAAATTGTCATTTTTTGGTATAATAAGCTGGGGTGACAGGAGGATAACAATTGGGTTATTGGATTGTCATAGTAGATGATAATATTATAGATCTTAAGAGCGCGCAGCAACTTTTAAAAGGAGTGGATTTGCGCGTTAGTTGCTTGCGCTCAGGGGCAGAACTATTAAAATTTTTGGAAAGCAATACACCGGACTTGGTGCTTCTGGATATCCTTATGCCTGAAATGGATGGTTTTGAGACCTTTCATAAGCTCAGGGAATTTGAGGAGGAAAAAAACAGAATCCCTACGCCGGTCATTTTTTTGTCAGGCGATAATGATCATGCTACCGAAAGGCGCGGACTAAAAGATGGCGCATCGGATTTTATTAGGAAGCCTTTTGATAAAGACATAATGCTCAGTCGTATCGCCAAAACCATAGAAAACAACAAGATGATTGTGACACTGACTGAGAAAGCAACCCTTGATAAGCTTACGGGATTTCTTAATAAGAGCAGCGGAACCGAGAAAATTACAGCGATGTGCCAGAAAAAGACCGGTGCGCTGATGCTCTTTGACCTTGATAATTTCAAGCTTGTTAACGATATTTACGGCCATGATATGGGTGATCAGGTGCTTATCGGTGTCGCAGAGATCATGCGGCATAACACCCGCTCCGAGGACGTTATCAGCCGAATCGGTGGTGACGAGTTTCTTGCATTTTTCAGCAATCTGACTTCCAAAGCGGCAGTGAAAGCCTTAACTGACAGGCTTAACCTGCAGCTTCTAAATAAATGCATCGCGCTGATGGGCGAAGAATTTGATATTCCAATCGGTATTTCCATTGGTGTTGCCTTTGTTCCTGAACATTCAAGAGATTTTGACCTGCTCTTTAGATGCGCTGATTCCGCAATGTACCGCGTTAAGCAGAACGGAAAACACGGTGTCAGGATATTTGAAGACGATGTTTTCTTAGAACCCTCCGATCATGAAAATGATCTGCTTACGGATATGGCACGAATCACGCAGATCATTGAAGAGCGTAGTCAGGAAGAAGGAGCCATGGTAATGGGAAAAGAAACCTTTTACCAGACTTACCGCTTTGCAATGCGCTTCCTGAAGCGTTACAAAAAAGGCGTTGAAAAAGTTCTCTTTTGCCTGCAGACTGATGATCCTGAACTGAGCCTGTCTGAGCTTGCTGCCGGATTTATTGATCTTTTACAGAAAAAACTTCGCAAAAGCGATATTATTGTCCAGATCAAATCAGATCAGATAATGATCTTTTTGCCCATAATCACTAAGGAAGAAGGCGAGATGGTCATAAAACGCATCGA
>JAFPVA010000025.1 GCA_017413105.1 Butyrivibrio sp.
ATTGCAGACATTCCAAGTACTTTACCATCTCCTGCAGATGGTGCCATGGACGTTGTAGATGTCAATTCTACCGCAAAGGGCTTATTCAGAGCACTCGCTGTGACCACACTAGCAGCAGCTGTTTTATACCAGCTGTGATCATTTCGTCTGTCATAAGAATCTATAGCATAAAGACTCATGCAAGCTCCTTTCTTTCATCGAAAAGTTTCTGGATCTTGTCTTCGTAGTCTTCTTTGGCCTGTTTTTCCTCATTTTCCTTCAAAGCTTCCTGAATGTCATCCAGATCCTTATCTATGCGTTCCATGAGTTTATCCCATTCCTTTTCGGTAAACTCCTGATTTCCTATATGAATCTTTACCTCGGTCTCATTGTTAAGAAGCTTATGATAAAGCTCAGTTTTATATGAGTTTATCCGTTCTATCAAAGAGTTTTCCTTAATCTCTGGCTCTTTTTCCGCATCCGGAGTCTCGTTCTCCTCAGCAGTATCCTCTATCGGTTTGGACTTCTCTTCCTCGATCTCATAACGCTTCCTTGTGCAGTGATTATACTCATGAATGGCCCTCATGATTGCATTGAGGTCCTCAGGCGTGAACATGCTTGCAGCCTTCGACAACTGATCTATGTTATCCACGTTCACATGAAGAGCTCCGCCACTTGGAAGAAAGATTTTAAGCACCTTTTCCTTCTCATACATATTTCCCAGAGTTATGGCATTCTGCTGATAATCGCATTCAAAAATCACACCATTGTAATTGATGATGCCATTCTTTGCCAGGAAGTTATAAGGACATTTCATCTCACTGGCCTCACTGAGATGAGAACCAAAACTTTTAGATGTCTCATCTACGCCTGTATAATTCTCTTTTCCCGCAACAGAATATGTATTGTCCGCATAACGATCAAGTGCCAATGCTGCTATACCCATAATGCCAGCCTCCTAGATGGTAACAAAAAATGTGCCCCTTCATAGGATAATCAATCCATTGAAAAGACGCGCATTCCTTTTGCTATCTTATATATCGGTAATTCTCTTTAATTGTTTATACCACCAACAAAAAAGAATCAGCTCCAAATCCATCTCTGAATTCTTTGCTGATCCTCTCTTTTTCCTTCTTGCGGTTGTAGGCCTTTCCACTCGGAACGCTTCTTGTTACAGGATTTATCTCTCCCCAGGTGCGTCTCTGTATGGAATAGTACTCTTTTTGCGCTTTCTTACTTCGTTTGTCCAGTGAAACATACTTACTCATTATCATTCCTCCGTTTCTTTCTTCTGAACCTTATTGTTATATTTTGATGCAGGAATACCGAACAGTAAACATACAGGTATTATCGTAGCAAGCAAAACAAGAATTAATAAAATCTTTGCAGTCATTATAAACCCTCCAGCAATATTTAAGATGAAATCATTATATCTGATGCCAGAGGGCTAATATATCTCAAGGTTAGTGATTACTCTATGTCTAATTCTCTACCTCTGCAAAATTCCTTGATTAAAGCAATATCTCTAAAGTCCTTCTCCCGGCCAAGTTCCTGTTTCATTTCAATCAGTCCATCAAGCGAAAGCACCGGGATCCCTTCAATGTACTCTATAGAGCCACATTTCAAGTTTTCAAAGATCTCTATGTCATCTCCATAGTTGAACTTTCTGTTTCCACTTTCCGTAAGTTGATAAGAATACCCATCTGCCACAAGCTGATCTGCCATGGCTGTAGTGCAACCCATGTCAATATCATGAGTTTGCTCACGTATTCCGTAGAGGACCATTGCACTTCCGGTTATTACCCAGTACTCATCACGACTATATGGAAAGTCTTTTATCTTATTGATGATTTCCTGCTTATCCAAATTTCTCTTTCACCTCTATCATGCAATCCAATATGTCCCGTCTGAGGCCTGATATATTGAACCTACTTCTTCTGATAACGTGTTACCGGCATTCTTGAATGCCACCAAAAGACATGCTCCATCAAGTATGTGGTGTTCCAATCCGTGGATACTCACATACTCCTTCTTTGCCATTCTCTTAAAAATGGCAACAGGGCTTGTACCCTCTTCGTTCTTTATATCATCAACAATAAGTCGGGCTTTCATTTCCATTTCATTCATCAGTTTTCACCTTACTATCTTGCTAATAATTTTCCCAACTTCTTCATCAGCTGTCAGGTCATAGACCATCCTGTAACAGTCAAGGGCCTGCTGTGTGTCGCCTGCTTCATCGGCCTCCTGTGCCGCTTTGTAGAGAAGCGCCAATGTAACTGGATTCGCCTCGGTTGGAATATCATTTTCCTTCAGGATCTTCTGTATCTGGTCAAGATCTTTGTCAGCCACCCTTTTGCCAATAGCTTTCTCAAGGAACTCAAGCTCCGCATCGGCTTGCTGTGAATCCTCGAAGTACTTACTGTACAGATAACATGCTGCAGCCACCTCAGGTTTGTACTTCTCCAGGTAGTACCACCCAAGATTCCTGTAATAAGCTGCAAGCTCAGCTCTGGTACAGCAGTAGTTATATGACTCTGTTGTATAGGAATACTCCCCCTCAGAGTCGCCAAGCTGCTTACAACATAGGATTATCCCGAGAATAGTTTCCATATCCACAGGATTCTCAAGATGTGCGCTTAGCCATTCCTGCTGTGCTTTCGAATAATCCCCGGAAAGAAGCAGCTCTTTTGCCTTAGTCTTGTGCGGCGTCAGAGTATCCTCTTCTGAAATTTCATATTCATCATCGCCCAGGCAGTAGTATTCATATAAAAAGACCTCTGAAATGTGCCTGAGGCATACAGTCAGCTTACTCATGATCTCACGTTCCTCTATCTGTCATAACAGACTATCAAGCATTGCTGCAGCTTCGCCAACGATATCATTGCAAGTACGCCCCGTACCCGATCTCCTGGCTATCAGCTCCTTGCAGAAAAGAGATCCGTTCTTTTCAAGGAACATCTGCTCATACTCCTTCGTTTTATCTATGCCAAGCTTCTCAAGCATAGCAACCACGCTTAAATATCCGCCGCACTTTCCATCTATGCTCCTTGGCGCCGGGACAAAGCTCTTAGCCTCAGCTTCAGACATTCCTAGCTTCTCTGCAAATGCCATGGCGAGCGATGCAGAACAGTTATTTCCGTTTCTGTGATTTGCTCTTGCTTTCATTTCCATTTCATTCATGTTCAAATCCTCATCAAAACTCGTTTTTATGCTTTTCAAAAAACTCAAAGTAAGTCCTTACTCCCTCAAGCTCCGTCCACTTCTTGATATCTACTGGCCTTTCATCAAGGTC
>JAFPVA010000256.1 GCA_017413105.1 Butyrivibrio sp.
AAATCAAAAAAAATTCAAAAAAATTTATTTTAGCTATAAAGTTTTTTTGATTTATGCCGATAAGAAGATTAGGTGAACTATAGTTACGTTTAAGCGAGTTTATGTTAACCATCGCGGAAAAGGAGTTCTATATGAGCGTAAACGGAGTTACCGAGGTTACTAACAACATCGCAACGACCTATGCTTCAACTGTTAATCCTTCTTCTGTTGAAGAGAAGAAAAAAGACAATGAAGTAAAGGTCAAAGAAGAAGCTGCAGCCGTATATGAGAAATCAGATGAAAGCGCAAAATCAGCTTCCACCTCTTCCTCAAAAGAAGCGGATAGAACGAAGATCATCCAGCAGCTAAAGGCAGACGACGCTTTAAGACAGCAACAGCTACTTGACATCGTCCACAAGATGATGGGCAAGCAGGCCAAGGCTTATGGCGTTGCCAACTCCGATAAGGATGACGAGTCCATCTGGAGATTCCTTGCAAAGGGTGATTTTACAGTTGATGCAGCTACCAAAGCTCAGGCAGAGGCTGACATTGCCGAGGATGGCTACTGGGGTGTAAAACAGACCAGTGAAAGAATCCTTGATTTTGCGAAGGCTCTTGCCGGCGACGATCCCGATAAGCTCGAAAACATGCGGGCAGCCTTTGAAAAGGGTTATAAGCAGGCGGAGAATACCTGGGGCGGAGAGCTTCCTGATATCTCCAAAAAGACCTATGATGCAGTTATGAAAGGCTTCGATGAACTTACAGGGAAAACTCAAACTGAATAAACGTTGCTAGTAATCAAAAAGGAAGGGCTCCAAAAGTCCTTCCTTTTTCGTGTGCGTAATCGCGTAGGATTCCGCCTACTCAATTGTTTTCTTTTACAGTATGAGCCGCATCTATAGTCTTACACGATACCTCTCAGCTCATTTATGTCTTCAACCTTATATTTCTCCATATATTCCACAATTCCCTCAAGAACCTTTTCTGTAGAATATGGATCGTGGAAATTCATGGCTCCAACGGCAACTGCAGTTGCTCCCGCCATAATGAATTCAATGGCATCCTCTCCTGTTGCAATTCCGCCCATTCCAATAACCGGAATTTTTACTGCATGGGCTGCTTCATATACCATTCTCACTGCCACAGGCTTGATAGCAGGTCCGGACATTCCTCCGGTTCTGTTTGCCAGAGCGAATTTCCTCTTATGAATATCAATCTTCATGCCGGTTATTGTATTTATAAGCGAGATAGCATCTGCTCCTGCCGCCTCTGCAGCCTTTGCCATCTCGGAAATACTGGTGACATTCGGACTGAGCTTCATGATTATCGGCTGCTTTGCTACTTTTTTTATCCTGGAAGTAATATCAAAGAGTGCATCTTTATTCTGACCAAAGGCAATGGCACCCTCCTTAACATTAGGGCAAGAGACATTAATTTCAAGCATATCCACTCTCTTCTCATCCCCAAGGCGTTCCACAACCTCAAGATAATCCTCAACGGACTTTCCGCATACGTTAACTATGACTCCCGTGTCATAATTCTCCAAAAACTTAAGATCTCTTTCGACAAAAACATCGATTCCCGGATTCTGAAGTCCGATGGCATTGAGCATTCCACCATAAACCTCAGTCACTCTGGGTACGGGATTTCCCGGCCAGGGCACATTTGCTACTCCCTTTGTCACAACTGCGCCAAGCTTATTCAGATCAACAAAATCCGCATACTCCATTCCCGAACCAAAGGTTCCTGAAGCTGTCATCACCGGATTTTTGAATTTTACTCCTGCAATTTCCACTGATGTGTTCATCTTAATCTCCTCTTATCGATGGTCCAATTTGTCTCTCAAGTCATATCTCACTAAATCGCCTACTTAGTACCGGCTACTGAGTGAATATCTCAGATTTAGACAGTCATATCCAGGTCATCTGCATCAAACACAGGGCCGTCAGTACAAATTCTGGCGTTATTTACATGAGAATGCTCATCAACATTTTTGGTCTTGCAGACACATCCAAGACAAGCCCCCACGCCACAGGCCATCCTTTCCTCCAGAGAAAGATATGCCTTCACACCGGTTTCTTCTGCATATTTCTTGATACCCCTGAGCATCGGCATAGGCCCGCAGGCAAATATAACATCGCAGGGAACATTCTGCGCCTTCAAGGCATCTATGACATTTCCCTTAGTACCGATGCTTCCATCTTCAGATGCAATATAAAGAGTAGAATACTTCGAAAACTCATCCGCCAAAAAAGTATCACTATTCCTGTAGCCCATGACAGCACTGACTATTTCAGGCTTATCGCCCTCTTTTTTCTGAGAAAGACGCTTTGTAGTCTCTAAAAGAGGAGGAACTCCGATTCCACCACCTATTACCACAGCTTTCTTTCCTGCTGCCTTTTCAAGAGGGAATCCATTTCCCAGTGGTCCAAGGATCATGATATAGTCATCCGGCTGGTACAATGCAAATTCTGCAGTTCCAGAGCCCACAACTCTGTAAACAAGCCTTATTGCTGACCTCTCACAGTCATCCTCGCAGATACTTATGGGTCTTGGCAAAAGAGTTGCCTTGTTTACCGGATATACTCCAACGAACTGTCCGGCCTTTACATCTTTTGCTATGGGGGTTTCAAGCCACATATCATAAATGCCCTCAGAAAGCATCTTCTGGCTTATTACCCTTGCCTCTTTCTTCATTTTCTGTGCCATATTCTACCTCGTATAGTTTGCTTAATCCGCTTTATATACCACTTTTCCATTGCATAAGGTAAAAGAGATCCTTCCTGGCAGCCTCTGTCCAAGGAAAGGAGTGTTAGAAGACTTTGACTCACTCTGCACAAAGCTCCATTCTGCCCCGGGATCAAATATCACCAGGTCCGCCGGTCCGCCCTCTTTAATATATCCAGCATCCAGCCCATATATCCTTGCTGGATTTGAACTCATCCTTACAATAAGCTCTGCAAGAGTCATAAATCCCGGCTGAACAAGTTCACGGATTCCCAGCGAAAGAGCTGTTTCAAGTCCTGTAATGCCGCTTGGAGCCTGCTTTAAATCCTTTTTCTTCTCTTCTCTTGAATGGGGCGCATGATCTGTGGCGATAAGCTCTATCGTTCCATCCTTAAGCCCCTCAATTATCGAGGTTCTGTCGCTTTCAAGCCTTAGCGGCGGATTCATTTTTGCAAGAGAACCATATTTCAGAACCGCTTCTTCTGTCAATGTGAAATGATGAGGAGTTGCCTCCGCGTGGACCTTAACACCTCTCTGTTTAGCTTCTCTTATAAGCTCCACAGACTCGGCGGCACTTATATGCTGAACCACTATCTCAGCACCGGTCTTCTCTGCAATCTCAATATCTCTTTGAACCATCGATATTTCTGCCTGTCTGGGCGATCCTTCAATTCCCAGTTTTAAAGCAACGTCTCCGGCATTGATCCCATTATCCTTGATAAAAGCCGGATCTTCTTCATGAAGACTGATGATTTTTCCTCTTTTCGCCGCTTCTACGCAAGCCTTTTCCATGAGAGCAGCATTCGTAATAGGTTTTCCGTCATCAGTAAAAAGAACTGCTCCGGCTCCAATGAGCGCATCCATATCCACCAGCTCTTTTCCCGCCATCTCTTTTGTGACATTTCCGCAGCAATAGACCTTTATTCCGGTCCTGCCGCCACGAACTATGGCATCCGTAATGGTAGCAGGATTGTCCATATGCGGCTCTGTGTTACCCATCATCACAACGCTGGTAAAACCGCCTCTTGCTGCTGCTTTCGCACCACTTTCTATATCCTCTTTATATGTAAAACCGGGATCCCTGAAGTGCACATGCCCATCCACCAGTCCTGGGGCAATCACGCACCCTGCAGCATCTATCTCTGTAAACTCTTCAGTGCCCTGAGATTCGCCTCCCATGAGTTTCATTGACATACTCTCTGAAGCCATATCATCAAGGCTTCCGCAAAATCCAATCCTGGAAATTCGCTCTCCGTCTATCAGCATGTCAAACATTCCGTTAGCACCGGTTGCCGGATCCAATAATGTTCCGTTTTTGATTAAGACCATGTCGCCTCCCTGTACATCAAACTCCCTTATACTTTAACACAAAACTATTCCATTTTTTATGTAACCGTGAGAAAATATAAAAAGATTTTTAGAAGGAAAGGTTTAAGATATGATTCGTACTATTCTGGCAATATTGTTTGTGGTTGTGTTTCTGATTGTCAGCCTCCCCATTCAGGGTGTTCTCTGGATTATCAGCCGGCTCAATCCTATGGTCCAAAAAAGAGCATCCCTTGCCATAGTTGGGTGGGCATTTAACGTAGTTTCATTTATAAGCGGAGTAAAAAGAACAGTTATTGGAGAAGAAAATGTTCCTAAGGATCAGGCTGTTCTCTATGTAGGCAATCACCGCAGTATATTCGATATAGTTATTGCTTACCCAAGAGTTCCAAATCCAACAGGCTTTATTTCCAAAAAGGAAGTTCTGAAGGTTCCGCTTCTCAACATCTGGATGATATACCTTGACTGTCTTTTCCTTGACAGAAGTGATATAAGAAAGGGCCTTGAAATGGTTCTTACCGCCATCGACAAGGTTAAAAACGGCATCTCAATCTTTATCTATCCGGAAGGAACAAGAAATAAGACAGATGCTCCACTGGGAGAATTCCACAAGGGAAGCTTCAAGATTGCCCAGAAATCCGGATGCCCGATTGTTCCTGTGGTAATCAACCACTCCGACGATATTTTGGAAAAGCATGCGCCTTTCATCAAGTCGGCTCACGTGACAATCGAATACTGTAAGCCAATTATAATAAAGGATCTTGATAAAGAAGATCAGAAGAATATAGATCAGTATGTTAAGAATATCATTGAAGAGACATATCTGAAGAACGAATAAGCCAACGATTACTTGGGTGGAACGAGGGGACGGTTCCAATGTCATTTAGATAGCAAAAATCTTGATAACAGTATAATATTATAAACATGATAAATCCAAGCAAAATATATCCAGTTCTCGGGTTTACGGTCAAAAATTTCTATTTTTGAAAAAGGC
>JAFPVA010000257.1 GCA_017413105.1 Butyrivibrio sp.
ATTTCTCCTATTTCCCGTTTCAGCACCAGGCTCAGGATTATCCGGCATACTTCTTTGCCGTTTTCTTCATCTGTCATGATCTCCATGAAAAGGAAATCATCTATGACATCCATTTCCTCAAGCGTCTTCTTACTTCTCGCTTCTACATTGCACATACAGCATCCTCCTTATGTTTAGTCATTAAGCAGGAAAGCCCGTATTGTGTCTGTAGCTTCCTGCTCATGAAAAGTGGGTATCAGAGCAGGAAATCTTTAAGAACAAAAAGAATTAAAAGAAATGTTGATCCATTATAGAAATATCTGCTCTATTTAGTGACAATAACATATAATTCCCTTAATATCAACAGCGATTATAAAAATGTATGAATAGGCTTCCCCCTGTACTTTAAGAAGAACAAAAAAAAGCACCTGAAATTTTAAATGCCTGACATGTATTAAAACAGCCTGATCTTTTTCACCTTATTCAAATACTTGCCAAAAGCGAAAAAAGGTCTGGAAGGCAAGTAGATTTTACGCCGTCAGGGCTCGGGAGTACTTGCCAAAACAGGGAAAAAGGCTGAAAGGCAAGTATATTTTGCGCCAGCAGGGTATGGGATTACTTGCCAAAACAGGGAAAAAGGCTGAAAGGCAAGTATATTTTGCGCCGTCAGGGATCGGGAGTACTTGCCAAAACAGGGAAAAAGAGTGAAAGGCAAGTAAATTTTGCGCCGTCAGGGCTCGTGAGTACTTGCCAAAACAGGGAAAAAGAAATAGTATGATTCGAACGCCAAAAGTATTTTAGGCGTCATATAACTTACATTGGCAACCGTGTACGTTGACAACTGAAAATAGTCCATTTGATAACAAAGAAATTGCTGAAATCCCTTATTTTATGCGGACTTTGGGACTCGACTATGTTATAATTATAGCATCTAATCCGTATATTTAGCGAGGTGCTGATATGTCATTTGTCGAGAACTTTTCACAGCAGATTTCCCTTTTTGATATGCTTGCCTTTCTTTCGAAAAGAAAACAGGCGATGTTAGAAAAGAGCTGGGCTCATACATTCTCAGATCAGGTGTTTACAAAGATTAATGAGCATATCTTTGCCCCGTTATATAGTGAAAAGCGTAACTCGCGTCCAAACGCACCTGTTAATGTTCTGGTAAGCGCTCTGATCCTTAAGGATTTCAATGGCCTCACAGATGATGAACTCGAGGAATCCTGTGAATTCGATTTCAGGTATCAGTACGCTCTTCATACGACCAGCTTTGAGGAACAGCCTGTCAGTAAAAGAACTCTCAGCCGTTTCCGTTCCAGGCTTGCCGCCTATGAACTGACGACCGGCGAAGACCTTCTTCATAAATGCTTTACCGAGCTTTCGGAAGGAATGCGCATATTCATGGAAATATCTTCTGAAATAAAGCGCATGGACAGTATGATGATCGAATCCAGCATCCGCAAGATGGGAAGACTGGAATTGCTTCATACCTGCCTGGCAAATCTCGTAAAGGAACTTCATCGGGACGGCCGACTGGATCTTATTAAGAACATTGAACATTATGCAGATCCGAATGACCGCAATAAAGTTATCTACCATGACAGTGATACCCCTCAATCGGAAAGGCTGCAGAGAATCATAGATGACGCTGTGGAGCTTCTTCCCAAGTGTGCAGAGGATTATTCCGACACCGAAGATTACCAGCTGCTTGAAAGAGCCATAAACGAGCAGACCAAAACGGATGATTCTGGAAACCATATCCCTAAAGGCAAAGGCGATGGGATGAACTCAGAGATACTTCAAAACCCTGCCGACCCGGATGCTACATACCGTTCTAAAGCCGGTAAGGAACACCGGGGATATGTAGCTAACATAACAGAGGCTGTTGATGAAAGCGGATCCATTGTTGTTGATTATCAGTATGACGCCAACACCCGAAGTGATGAAGATTTTCTCCGTGAAGCCATTGATAATACAGAAACCAATGGCAACAGTACTGCGATAGTGGCAGATGGCGCTTATTCAAGTGAAGAGCTTGCTGCAAAGGCAGCAGATAAAAACATCAGCATCTTCACAACCAATGCACTTGGAAGAACACCGCGTGAGATCCTGGCACAGTTTCAACTTACAGAAAATGCTTTGCAGGTTGCCTCTTGTCCTGAAGGACATACTCCAAAGAGTTCTTCTTATGTATTGCAGAGTAATTCAATCCGGGCGTCATTCCCGCGCTCCTGCTGCGAAGGCTGTCCGCATCAGAAAGAATGTCTTGCCAGCATCAAAGTAAATACTGCTGTGGTGAACATTCCGCTAACATCATGGAGACGAGCCACCGAACTTGCCTCTGATCAGGATAATGAATTTAAGGCTTTCATAGCGAGGCTCCGGAATGGGGTTGAGACCATCCCATCCATACTGAGGCGGAAATACCATGTAGATGATTTGCCGGTCAGAGGAAAGCTGAAGACAAAGATACGCTTCGGCTTCAAGCTGTTGGCCTTAAACTTCTCCAAGTTGTGGTTATACTCGAAAGGCTTGGAAAAGTGTAGAGCATTTGAGGGATAAGCACCCAGATTATAAAGCAAATATATCTTCCCTCAAGCTCTCAGGGCTATTTGAGCATGGGCTACTTTCATTTGTCAAAGTACAGAAAATATATATAGCCAAGTCACTTTTGTTTATGTGACTTTTGGCGACCAAATCATTCCAATAGATTCTCCATAGAGTATCAATTTTTCTATGTTGTGAGTATATATTCTGGAATTATCTATTTTTAAGCCACTCTTATAAATCTGATATTTAATCAACTTTTCCGCAGCCTGTTGTAAGTGGTATGCAGCAACGTTTTTTATATCCTTTATCCGTTTTTCTTCATAATATTCAATAGCCTGTCGGGCAGCAATTATATCAGCTTTGATAAGCCCCTTCGATAATCTCATAACGAACTTCTCCTGTATATCTCGGCGCCCCTGTTGATTTCTTCCATAATGGAATC